>JBPBQU010000319.1:0-2014 GCA_050955085.1 Janthinobacterium lividum
TCGGCGGCGACCCGGGGTCGGACCGACGCGACGGGCGAGCCGTGCGCCTGGGGTGACCCGCAACGCCGAACGCAGCGCTACCCCCGGCAGGCGTCCACGAACGCCGTGAACAAGCGGTCGTCGGCGTCGTTCTCCTCGGGGTGGAACTGCACCGCCAGCAGGAATTGCTCACCGGTCCCTTCCACCGCCTGCACCACTCCGTCCGCGCTGCGTCCGCTCACCCGCAACCCCGACCCCACGGCGTCCACGGCCTGGTGGTGCGAACACCGCACGTTCGCCTGTTCACCCAGGATCCCTGCGGCTCGCGTACCAGCCGTGAACTCGACGGAAAGGTGCCCGAACACCCCACCACCGGGTTGCAGGTCAGCGTGGCCGAGCAGGTCGGGCAGGTGCTGGTGCAGCGTCCCGCCGTGGGCGACGTCGAGCAGTTGCAACCCCCGGCACACCCCGAGCACCGGCAGGCCACGCTCGAGGGCGTGCGCGAGCAGTCCCAGTTCCACGGCGTCGCGCTCGGGTCTTGACGTGGTGCGCTCGTGAGGTTCGGCACCGTAGTTGGCGGGGTCGACGTCCGGCCCACCTGTGAGCACGAACCCGTCGAGGACGTCGATGACCTCGCGCTGCACCGGCCCGATGCTGGGCAGCAGGACGGGGGCACCACCCGCGCGGACCACGGCGTCGGCGTAGCTGCGTGGGAGCATCGTCGCCTGCTCGTCCCAGTCCCCGTAGCGCACACGTTCGACGTAGCTGGTGAGTCCGATGACGGGGCGGCGGTTGGTCACCCGCCCATCCAACCGCTTGGCGCGTCCGGCGAAGCGGTGATCGACTGTGGTCATGACCCGTATCGGAACTTCAGAACTCGACGTCCGCCCGTTGAGCCTGGGAGGGAACGTGTTCGGCTGGACGGCCGACTCCACGACCTCCCACCGCGTCCTGGACGCCTTCCTCGACGGGGGTGGCGACTTCATCGACACCGCCGACGTCTACTCGGCCTGGTCGGACGGCGGGGCCGGCATCTCCGAGACCTACATCGGCGAGTGGTTCGCCGCCAGCGGCAAGCGCGACCAGGTCGTCCTCGCCACCAAGGTCGCGATGGCCCCCGGCTTGGAGGGCCTCGCGGCGGACACGATCCGCAAGGCCGTCGACGCCTCGCTGACCCGGTTGCAGACCGACCACATCGACCTCTACTGGGCCCACGCCGACGACGCGGCGACGCCGATGGAGGAGACCCTCGGGGCGTTCGACGAACTCGTGCGCGCGGGGAAGGTCCGCGCCCTCGGCGCCTCCAACTTCACCGGCCCGCGTCTGCAGCAGGCACTGGAGACCTCCCGCCGGGAGGGCTTCGCCAGCTATGTGGCCCTGCAGAACCAGTACAGCCTCGTCGAACGCGAGGACTACGAGCAGGGCCCGGCCGACGTGGTCGCCGCCAACGGCCTGGCCGCGATCCCCTACTCCGCCCTCGCGTCGGGGTTCCTGACCGGTAAGTACCGCCCCGGCAAGCTTGCCGACTCCCAGCGCCAGGCCACCGCCGCGGCCTACCTCGACACCCCCAAGGGCGAGAAGGTGCTCGACGCGCTCGACGCGGTCGCGGCCGCCCACAGCGTCGAGGTCGGGTCCGTCGCCCTGGCCTGGCTCACGGCGCAACCCACCGTGGTGGCCCCCATCGCCAGCGCCCGCACACCTGAGCAGCTGCCCGTCCTGCTCGCCGCGCTCGACCTCGAGCTGACGAGCGAGGAGATCGCCGAACTGGAGCGCGCGTCGCGCTGAGGCAACCGCCACCCCGGACACCCCGCAGGATCCGTGGCCACCACCCCCCCGGGCGGTGGCGCACGGAAAGGTCACGGTCTTCTCACGGGCCCGAACCCTCAGCACCGCTCCTTCTAGCGCACAGTGGTGTGGTGTCCACCTCAGCTCCCTCCACCCGTTCGAACACCGTGGCCGACCCGCGGCCGACGGGCCGCCGGGTGTCGGGGGCCGCCCTGGTCAGTGCCGGTGGGTTGGCCGTCGCACTGAGCGT
>JBPBQU010000320.1:0-1999 GCA_050955085.1 Janthinobacterium lividum
TCCTCCCCTGTCCCGGGTTGCAGGACCGTCTTGAAGGCTCGCAGACCACCCGGATGCGAGGTCAGAGGGATGTAGGTGGCACCGTGCCGGGTCACCCGGTTGCGCCGTACTGCTCGCCGGGCAGCGACGAGTTCATCGAGGGTCACCTCGTAATGGGAAGCCAACGGCAACAACAGCTCCAGTGTCGCTCGCCGGCCACCGGACTCGAGTCGGGACAACGTGCTGGCGGAGATGCCCGTGGCGGTGGACACCTCGGCGAGGGTGGCGCCGCGGGCCGTGCGCAACCCTCGCAACCGGGGCCCGATCTCGTCCAGCACAGGTTTTACCTCGTCGACGCCCACCGGACGAGGAAACCTCACCGCATGCCGTTGTGGCAACACGACTGGAGTTTCCCGAACCCTGCGTCGAGAGTCGCGACATGACTTCCGGAACCAGCCCCGACCGCAGCGACTACGACGTCCTCGTCGTGGGCGGTGGTGCCGCCGGTCTCAGCGCCGGTGTCGCCCTCTCCCGCGCCCGGCGCCGCGTCCTGGTGATCGACGCCGGCTCACCGCGCAACGCACCGGCCGGCGGTGTGCACAACTTCCTGACCCGTGACGGTCTCGCACCGGCGGAACTCCAGCGCCTCGGTGCCGCGGAGGTCATCCGCTACGGCGGGGAGGTGGTCCCCGCGACGGCGACCTCGGCCGCCCCCGAGGCCGGGGGTTTCCGGGTGGAGACGTCCATCGGGTCGATCACGGCCCGCCGCCTCGTGCTCGCCAGCGGACTCGTCGACGAACTGCCGGACATCGCGGGGTTGCGCGAACGGTGGGGCCGCGACGTCCTCCACTGCCCCTACTGCCATGGTTTCGAGGTCTCCGACCAGGCCATCGGGATCCTGGCGTCCGGACCGACGGCCGGGCACCAGGCCCTGCTGTTCACGCAGTGGAGCCGCGACATCGTGCTCTTCCAGCACACGGCCCCGGTTCTCGGCGAGGAGGATCTCGAACGGTTGGCGGCCCGCGGTGTGCGGATCGTCCAGGGCGAGGTGGCCGAGATCCTCACCACCGATGACCACCTCAGCGGGGTTCGCCTCGTCGACGGAAGCACCGTCGAGCGTCAGGCGGTCGTCGTCGGGCCACGTTTCACGGCGTCGTCCCCCGTCCTCGACAGCCTCGGGGTGAGCGCCCAACCGCTGCTCGTCGAGAACACCACGATCGGTGCGTCCTACCCGGCGAACCCGCAGGGGCGGACATCGGTGCCCGGTGTGTACGTGGCGGGCAACGTCACCGACCTGATGGCACAGGTCGTCACCTCCGCCGCGGCCGGTCTCATGGTCGGGTCGGTCGTGAACATGGACCTGCTGCTCGCGGACGCCGCCGAGGACGTCGCAAGGTTCCGCGCCGCACGTTGACCGGGCGGGAATCCGTTGCCACCGCTCCCCTTCGATCACCCTCGTGACGGATACCGTCGGGGGAGGACGTGCGGGAGGGAGAAGGATCGTGGGGAAGGGCGGTGGCAAGGTGCGACGTCGGTGGTCGGTCATCGCCGGTGCCTGCACGCTGACCCTGCTGACGACTCTCGGTGCGACCACGCTGTCCGGCCGCACCGAGGCCGCCGCCCCATTGCCCCGCCTGCTGAGCGACGCCTCCTGGCGTCCGAGGGCGCTGGGGCCACACGCCCTCCCCGACGACGCCTGGCTGGCCGAGGGAACCGTCCCGGGTGCCGGTGGTCCGTGGGCGGACATGGTCCGAGAAGGATTGCTCGACCTGCGGGCGCTGACCCAGCCCAACGGGGCCGTGGCGGCCGGGCCGGCCGAGAAATGGAACTACGCGTGGCCGCGCGACTCGGCGTTCGCGGCCGTGGCCCTGTCCGCCACGGGCCACCGCGACGAGGCGCTGCAGGTGCTGCACTTCCTCTCCGACGTCCAGCTCGATGACGGCGGGTTCGAGGCGCGTTACCTGCTCGACGGGGACGGCACCCCGGACGGCCGTCGACGTCAGGCCGACCGCGCGGGCTG
>JBPBQU010000321.1:0-1985 GCA_050955085.1 Janthinobacterium lividum
TCCCCCAGCGCTGCTTCCGAGCACGAACACGACCGGTTCCATCCTGTTCCCTTCAGATCTCCTGGCCCGCGGCCCGCACGCCCGGCCACCACTCACCCTTCACCCTTCACCCGAGCACGACGTCTCGAGGACGACCGTTCACACGTCCCGCGTCACCGTCTCAGCACCCGCCGGGCGCCACCCGCGAGCGCGCGCAGGTCAACCGGGTCGCTCACCCGGGCGACCACCGCCCAGAGCACGGCCGCCACCAGGGCCGCGAGGATCCCGATCCCTATCTCCACCACCAGGCGGTCGCTGACCAGCCAACGCCCCACGACGGATCCACCCAGGCCTCCCGCGCCCGCCGCAACGGCGGCCGCCAGGAGAACCCGTGCGAGCCCGGTGGGCGCCGTCAATCCCCCGAGCCGACGCACCGAACGCAGCAGCAGCACTCCCGCCACCGACAGCCCGAGCGTGTGCGCGGTGGCGATCGCGGTGACGACCCGGTCGGGCGGCAACACCGCGCTCAGTACGAGCGCCGCGACGAGGACGACACCCCAGCCGATGACCGTGCCGAGGGCTGCGGCCCGGCCGGCTCCCAGCGTGTAGAGGGCCCGGGTCAGGAGAGCCACCAGTCCGTAGCCGAGGAGTCCGGGGGCGAACGCGACGAGTGCGTCGGTGAGGTCGCCGGTCTGCCCGGAGCCCACCGGACTGAGAACGAAAACGGCCGCGACGGGGGTCGCGACGGCCGCGAGCGCCGCAGCCCCGAGCGAGCTCACGAGCAAAACAGTGCGCGTCGAGCGGGTCAGCAGCAGGGCGAACTCCGCACGCGAGGGGTCCGCCGCCGAGCGCGCCAGGCGCGGGAAGACGGCCGTGGCCACCGGCACGGCGAGCACCGCATAGGGCAGCAGGAACATCGCCCAGGCATAACTCCAGCGGTTCACCGCACCGACCCCGGCGTGGTTGGAGAGCAGCGTGACGGCGACCGTGACCCCCTGCTGGGCGAGCAGGACGGTGATCCCGGCGGCGGCCAGGGCCCGCAACCGGGGACCGTCACCCGGCGCGGGATGCACGGTGGGACGCCACCGCACGGCCGAGCGCAACGCGGGTGCGTGCGTGGCGGCCAGCGCGAGAACTCCGAGGGTGGTGCCCCCCGCCAGGACGATCACCGCTGTGCCGGGAAGATCATGGAGGTCACCGCGCACGACGGCTGCGGGTGCGAGAACACCCACGAGGAGGTAACTGAGGCCCACGACGAGGCTCGATACAAGCGGCGCGGCGGCCGGCGCCGTGAAGCGCTGCTGAGCCTGCAGCACCCCCGCGAAGACGACCGCGACGGCGTACAGGGGCACCTGGGGCAGGAAGATCCACAGCATGACGACTCCCGTGCCGACGAGGTCGTCTCCGCACTGCGCGCTCGACGTGCCGCGCAGCAGCAGCTCCATGACGGGCCGGGCCAGCAGTGCGGTGAGCGCTGCGACGACGAGCAGCACCGCGACGCTCCAGGTCAGCGCGGCCGAGGCCGTTCGGGAGGCCGCAGCCCGATCCGCCGGGTCATCGGAGGCGAGACGCGCCGAGAGGACCGGCACGAGCACCCCGGCGAGCGCTCCACCCGCGACGACCTCGAAGAGGACATTGGGGACCAGGTTCGCCGTGGTGTAGACGGTACCGAGGCACGTGTCACCGATGGTCTGGCTGAAGGCGAACAGGCGACCGAAACCGGCGAGGCGGGCGAACACCGTCAGCAGGGCCACCGACGCCGCCGCGGCGGCGACCGAGCGCGCGCGACTCATCCGAGCCTCACGGACGACCCAGGCGGTCCAGTTCCCGCAACAGGGGGACGGCCTCGATCGCCCGGCTGAAACTGATCCGCTCGGAGGCGAGGGTGAGTCCGAGAACCACGGCGAGGGCCGCGGCCCGGCCGGGCCGGCGCCACCGGGCCAGCGCAGCCACCCCGAGCAACGCACCCAGGGCGTTGGCGCCCGTGTCACCGAGCATGCTGCGCC
>JBPBQU010000322.1:0-1972 GCA_050955085.1 Janthinobacterium lividum
GACGAACCACGGCCGATGCCCGCCCAGCGGCCCCCCGAGGTAACACCCGGGACACGCGACGACATTGCGGGCCAGACGCCACCCGCCGCTCCCACCGCGCCGCGTCAACCCGACTCAGGGGTGGAGGGTGACACCTCCCAGCTCCCCGCCGCGCAACGAGCGGTCGCCTGCACCAACAGCCTCGGGGTGGAACCCGCTTCCGTGGTCGCGGTGCAGGTCGCGACCTGGCGCTCGCAGCCCGCGGCACTCGTCGTCCACACCACCGCCACCGGAGCCGAGGTGGTCGTCGTGGCCCTCGACTGCAGCCCCGGTGCCGAGGCGTTGAGCCGCACCGAGGTGCCGACGGTGGCGAGAACCACCACGGCGACACCCTCACCGTCCTGACCCCGACCCCCAGGGGATGCGACGACGCGGCATCTGTGGGCGGGGGAACACGCCACCTCTACGATCGGTTACCAGAACCAGGTGGCCGGGAAGGTCGCCTACCCCCATCGAGGAAGCAGGTCCGTTCACGTGAGCGAGAGCGCCGTGCGCGACGAGACGACCGTCCGCAACGTGATCATCGTCGGATCGGGCCCTGCGGGTTACACCGCAGCCCTGTACGCAGCCCGCGCCGAACTGGCCCCTCTCGTGTTCGAGGGTTCCGTCACCGCCGGCGGTGCGTTGATGAACACCACCGAGGTCGAGAACTTCCCGGGTTTCCCCGAGGGCATCATGGGCCCCGACCTGATGGACAACATGCGTGGCCAGGCCGAGAAGTTCGGGGCCGAGCTCATCACCGATGACGTCGTCGACGTCCGCCTCGACGGGGAGGTCAAAGAGGTCACCACGGGTGGCGGTCAGACCTATCGCGCGTATTCGGTGATCCTGGCTCTGGGTTCGGCCTACCGCGAGTTGGGTCTTCCCGACGAGAAGCGGTTGTCCGGGCGAGGTGTCAGTTGGTGTGCCACCTGCGACGGATTCTTCTTCCGCGAGCAGAACATCGTCGTCGTGGGCGGCGGGGACTCCGCCGTGGAGGAAGCGACGTTCCTCACCAAGTTCGCCTCGACGGTGACGATCGTGCACCGCCGCGAGGAACTACGCGCATCGGCGATCATGCGCAAACGCGCGGAGGACAACCCGAAGATCCGCTTCGCATGGAACTCCGAGGTGGTCTCAATCCACGGGGAGAACAAGGTCGAGGGACTGACCCTGCACGACATCGTGACGGGGGAGGACCGCCGTATCGACGCCACCGGGTTGTTCATCGCCATCGGTCACGAGCCGCGTACCGAGATCGTCAAGGGGCAGGTCGACCTCGACGAGAACGGTTTCATCCTCGTCGACGGCCGCAGTTCGCGGACGAACCTCGCGGGCGTCTTCGCCGCGGGTGACGTGATCGACCACGAGTACATGCAGGCCATCACCGCCGCCGGATCTGGTTGCGCTGCAGCGTTGGACGCGGAGAAATTCCTCGCCGCCGCAGGTGACTCGGACGAACCCTTGCAGCCCCCCCGCGAGGAGACAGAAGCGAGCGTCCCGACCGCCGAGACGGTCGACCGGCCCCAGCCGCTCAACGCCTGACCCATCTCGTCAGCACGGCCGCACGGTCAGGAAATACGAAAGACAGATGCAGTCCGAGACACAGGGAGCCCGACATGAGTAGCACCGCAGCCGTGACCGACGACACCTTCGACGCCGAGGTCCTGCAGTCCGACAAGCCCGTACTCGTCGACTTCTGGGCGCCCTGGTGCGGCCCGTGCCGCCAGGTCGCCCCGATCCTCGAGGAGATCGCGGCCGAGAACGCCGACAAGATCACCGTCGTCAAGATCAACACCGACGAGAACCCGAGGATCGCCGCCAAGTACGGCGTCACCTCGATCCCGACGCTGAACGTCTACTCCGGTGGTGAGGTCGTGAAATCGATCATCGGCGCCCGCCCGAAGCCGGCACTGCTCAAGGAGCTCTCCGCCTTCGTCGGCTGATCCCTCCC
>JBPBQU010000323.1:0-1956 GCA_050955085.1 Janthinobacterium lividum
GACGGGGCCCGCGGGGCCCTGGTCGGCCCGCGCGGTGACGTCGTCTGGATGTGCGTCCCGAACTGGGACGACGACGCCGTGTTCGCGGCACTGCTGGGCGGGCGCGGGGTGTTCGCGATCACGCCGGGGCACCCCTTCGTGTGGGGGGGTTGTTACGAACCCGGCACCTTGGTCTTCCGCCACCGCTGGACGAGTCGTGGGGACGGCACGATCGGTTGCCGTGACGCGATGGCGATGCCCAGCGACCCGCAGCGGGCGGTCCTGCTGCGTCAGGTGATCGCCGAGAAGGGTGACGCGCACGTCGAGGTCGTCCTCGACCTGCGCGCGCGGTTCGGCACCCGCGCGCTGCGCAACCTGCGCCGCGACGACGCCGGTCGATGGCACGGGCGAACCGACGGCCTGCACGTGCGGTTGTCCGGGTTGCCCGACGCCGACGTCGAGGACGGGGTGTTGCGCTCGCACCTTCGGGTGGCGGCTGGTGAGCACCACGACCTCGTCCTGGAGGTGTCGACGGTCGCGCTGGGCGATCCCGTCGATCCCCACCACGCGTGGGAGTCGACGACGAACACCTGGCGTTCGGCCGTCCCCGAGATCCGGCACTCCGTAGCCCCCGCCGAGGCCCGGCACTCCTACGCCGTCATCCGTGGCCTCACCTCGGATGCGGGCGGGATGGCCGCCGCCGCGACGATGTCACTGCCCGAGCACGCCGAGACGGGCCGCAGTTACGACTACCGCTACGCCTGGATCCGCGACCAGTGCTACGCCGGGCTGGCGCTCGCGTCCTGCGGCGGGGCCGACCCACTCTTCGACACGCTCGTGGGTTTCGTCACCGAGCGCGTGCTCGCCGACGGCCCGGATCTCGTGCCCGCCTACACCGTGCTCGGCGGAGGCGTCCCGGCCGAACGTTCACTCGGGTTGCCGGGTTACCCCGGTGGCTGGGACGTCGCGGGCAACCATGTGCGCGGGCAGTTCCAGCTGGACGCGTTCGGTGAGGTCCTGCAACTGCTCGCCGCGGCCGGGGAGCACGACCACCTCGACGGAGACGGCTGGCGCGCGGTGGAGATCGCGACGTCGGCGATCGAGAAGCGTTGGCAGGAGCCGGAAGCGGGCATCTGGGAACTCGAGGACGACTGGTGGACGCACTCCCGCCTGGAGTGCGTCGCGGGATTGCGCTCCATTGCGCGGATCTCCTCACCGGGTGCGGCCGGGAAGGCGTCCGCGCTGGCCGACACCATCCTGGCGAAGACCTCGCAGGACTGCCTGCACCCCGTCGAGGGGCGCTGGCAGCGCAGTCCCGGCCAACCGGGGGTCGATGCGGCCCTGTTGAGGCCCCCGCTGCACGGGGCGCTCGCGGTCGACGACCCCCGTTCGCAGGCGACCCTGCGGGCGGTCCGGCGCGATCTGGTGGAGGACCACCACGTCTACCGCTACTCCCCCGACTCGATGCCACTCGGCACGACGGAGGGGGCGTTCCTGCTGTGCGGTTTCGTCGTGGCGGAGGCGTTGTACGCGGCGGGCGAGGAGGTGGAGGCGTTCCGGTTCTTCGAGCGCAACCGGGCCGCGTGCGGACCGGCGGCACTGCTGAGCGAGGAATGGGACGTCCGCGAACGGCAACTGCGGGGAAACCTGCCACAGGCGTTCGTGCACGCCGCCTTGTTGTCGAGTTCCGTCCGCCTCGCCGGCTGACCTGCTCGGGTCGAGCGGTGTGGGGGGTGGTCACCCGGCGCTGACGGGCCCGGTCGGCGGGCCCGCACGGTTGGTCAGGCCACCTCCCCATTCTGCGCTGGGATGCCAGGCCCGACTCAGCACATCAGGGGGACATCCTCCGTCCTGACACGAGCTGGCCTCGCGCCTCAGTTCAGGAGCCGGTGCATCGCCTGGTCGAGCAGTGTGGAGTCGTCATGACGGGTGCGGACGTGAGTCCGACCGGTTGTCGATGCCGGATCGACCGGTGGC
>JBPBQU010000324.1:0-1938 GCA_050955085.1 Janthinobacterium lividum
CGGGACGTCGGAACCGAGCTCGGCGGCGAGGGTCGCCAGCTCGTCCAGCCCGAGGTGCAACTGCCAGAGCGCATCACACGCCACCAGGGCCGCGGCCGCATCGGCGGAACCACCGGCCATCCCGCCCGCGACGGGGACCCCTTTGCGGACGTGCAGGTGGACGCGGTCCCCCACACCGGCGCGCTCGGCGAGCAACCGGGCCGCGCGCAGCGCCAGGTTGCCCGCGTCCAGCGGCACCCCGGAGACGTCGAGTCCGTCGACGCCCTCGAGCGTGAGCGCGAAGCGCTCGGCGGGGACGGCGGTGACGTCCTCGACCAGCGAGAGGGCCTGGAAGACCGTCACCAGGTCGTGGAAGCCGTCATCGCGACGGGGGCCGACCTCGAGGAGGAGGTTGACCTTGGCGGGGGCACGCGCTGTGACCGCCCCCGGCGGCGCGGTAATCGTCATCGGGCCCGACCCTACGGTGTGCGGGGAGGCGTCGATCCCGCGCTCGGGGAGGCGGCGGCGATGCGGGCGAAAGCGTGCACGTCGAGCTGCTCCCCGCGCGTGGAAGGGTCCACGTCGGCTGCACGCAGCGCCTCTTCGGCCGCGCTCGCGGAACCCGCCCAGCCGGTCAGCGCGGCACGCAACGTCTTGCGCCGCTGGGCGAACGCGGCGTCGACGACGGCAAAGACCTGCTCCCGCGTCGCGCTGGTCGACGGCGCCGGGCGGCAACTGAACGCCACCAGACCCGAATCGACGCGCGGGACCGGCCAGAACACCGGCGCCGGGACGGCCCCGGCACGTCGGGCCGCTGCGTACCAGGCGGTCTTCACGCTCGGCACGCCGTAGGTGCGACTGCCGGGGGGGGCGACGAGGCGATCAGCGACCTCGGACTGCACCATGACGAGCCCGTGGCGCAACGAGGGGAAGCGCTGCAGCATGGTCAGCAGGACCGGCACGGCCACGTTGTAGGGCAGGTTCGCGACCAGCGCCGTGGGCGGCGGGCCGGGGAGCTCCTCGACCTTGAGTGCATCGCCCAGGACGACGTCGAGGCGGACCCCCTCCCGCGCCCGGGAGGCCACGGTGGCGGGGAGTTCAGCGGCGAGAACGGGGTCGATCTCGACGGCGACGACGTGCTCGACGACCTCGAGCAGGGCCAGCGTCAGCGATCCGAGACCCGGGCCGACCTCGACCACGACGTCCTCGGCCCCGAGTCCGGCGACCCGCACGATGCGTCGCACGGTGTTGGCGTCGACCACGAAGTTCTGCCCGAGGGTCTTCGTCGGCCGGATGTCGAGCCTCTCGGCCAGGTCACGGACGTCCCTGGCCGAGAGGAGGGGGTTCAGAGTTTCTTGCCGCACACGGGCCATTGTCCGGCACCCGAGCGCTGGTAGAGCAGCTTGGCCCGGTAGGTCTGCTCGGCGGCCGACGCCTGGCTGGGCAGCCCGCTGCCACCGACGGCTTGCCACGTCTGGACGCTGAACTGGTAGAGCCCGTGGTACTTGCCGCTACCCGACACGCTGGCGGGGTTGCCCCCCGACTCGCAGGCGGCGAGTGCACCCCAGTTCAGGGAGTCGACACCGCCCCCGACCGAAGCGCCGCCACCGCCCGCACTGCTGGTGGATCCGCTCGACGTGGCGGCGGGTGCCACCGCGACCGGCTTGGCTCTGGTCCCGACCTGGACGACCTCCTCGACGGGCTGCACGTCGACGACCTCACCGCTCACGTCGTGCCGGCTGCGCACACCGTCGCGCAGGACGTCGGCGAAGGTCAGCGTCTTGGAACCGTCGACCCCGTCGGTCACGACCTTCTTCACCCCCGTGAAGAGGGTGCCCGTCTCCTCGATGCGCGTGGTGTGCGGGATGGCCACGGTCTCGGTGCTGCTCGTGTGGTCGATGCGCACGACGGTGACGCGCAGCCCTGCGGTGACCCGGTCGGCGACCGCGGCGGAGATCT
>JBPBQU010000325.1:0-1937 GCA_050955085.1 Janthinobacterium lividum
GCGTCGGCGGTCCTCCTTCTGGTCGCGACGTTCGTGCTGCCGCAGTTGGCGCCGACCGCGGCGGAGGGAGTGATCGAGGTCGGCGGGTGGGTGTTCTTCGGCCTTGTCGTGGTGCTGCTGCTTGCCGCAGCGTGGAAGGGCAACGGGGCGGCGCGCGAGGTTAACGACCGATCCCGGCGATCGCACCCCTGACCATCCCGAGATCGACAAATCCGGGCGGTCGACGACGTCCACGACAGCGCCATGACCGGTAGATCGCTAGAAGTGCGCGGTTGCCCTCGTGGTCGATGGAGTCCCATGGAGTGGTGTAACTCGGTTTGCGTGAAGCGCTGCTGTGGGAACTATGCCGGGGGGTTGAGGGCGGTGTCGAGTGACGGGGCCGGTGTGGTGTTCTCCTGGGTTTCCGGTAGTGCCGGGGTGGTGGCTGGTGGGGTCGTCGGGGAGGTCGTGAGCAGGGCCATGGAGGCTTCGGAGAGGTAGCGGCGGTCGCTGACTTGCCACTCGTCGTGGGCTTCGATGAGGACGCAGCCGGCTAGTCGGAGCAAGGCGGCGGGGTTGGGGAAGATCTGGACGACGTCGGTGCGGCGCTTGACTTCGCGGTTCAGTCGTTCGATGGGGTTGGTGGACCAGATTTTGCGCCAGTGCGCGCTCGGGAAGGTGGTGTAGGAGGTGACGTCGGGGCCGGCGTCATCCAGCATGGCGGCCACGGTGGGGAACTGGGTGCGCAGGCTGTCGGCGACGGCGCGGACCTGCGTCCGGGTGGTGTCGGGGGTGGGTTGAGCGAAGATCGAGCGGACCATCGCCGCGACGGCCTCGGTGTGGGTCTTGGTAACTTTGCGAGGACGTTGCGGATGAAGTGGACCCGGCAGCGTTGCCAGGACGTGCCGGCCATCGTGGTGGCGATGGCTTTGACGAGACCGGCGTGGTGATCGGAGATGACGAGCTGCACCCCGTGCAGGTCCCGCTCACGCAGGGAGGTCAGGAACTCTCGCCAGAAGTCGTAGGTTTCGGAGTCACCCACTCTGCAGTCCAGCACTTCCCGGTGCCCGTCAGCGGTGACGCCGGTGGCGATGATGACGGCTTGGGACACGACACGGCCGTTGACGCGGGCCTTGCAGTAGGTCGCGTCCACGAACACGTACGGGGTGGGCTGGGCGTTCAACGTTCGGGTGTTGAACGCCGCGACGTCGGTGTCCAGGCCGGCGCAGATGCGTGACACCTCGGATTTGGAGATGCCGCAGTCCGCGCCCAGGGCGGTGACGAGGTCGTCGACTTTGCGGGTGGAGACTCCGTGTACGTACGCCTCCATGATCACCGCGTGTAGGGCGATGTCGACGCGGCGCCGCGGCTGCAGCAGGGTGGGGAAGAAGGACCCGGTCCGCATCTTGGGGATCTTCACGCTGAGGTCCCCGGAGGTGGTGGTGACGAGGCGGTCGCGGGTGCCGTTGCGCGTGGTCGTGCGCGTAGTGCAGCGTTCGTGGCGCTCGGCGCCGACGTGGGTGTCGGCTTGGGCGTCGATGAGGGCTTGCAGGCCGGACTGCAGGATCCGGCGCATCAGTTGGGCGGTGTCACCGGTGGTGAGCGCGTCGGCGAGGTCGAGCAGGGCAGACTGGTCGAAGGAGGCCATCGTGTGATCCGTTTCTACGAGTCGACTTGGCGGTTGCTCGCAGAGCTTCACTCGGTGGCCTTCCTCGTGTCCGGACCGACACGCTGGTACGGCCGAGGAAGGCGACCCTCAGTTACACCACTCGGTGGGACTTACCCCTCGTGGTCAGTGTGGGGAGTGGTAGATCCAGGCGCTGCGGGTGGGGGCAATGGGGTCTGCAAAGGTGGTGGGGACGGACCGGTTGCCGAGGACGACGAGTCCTCGACTGGTCCACACCGCGGGGCCAGGTTCATCAGCGGTGAGGTCTTCTCGCGGTGCGGGAACAATGGTC
>JBPBQU010000326.1:0-1933 GCA_050955085.1 Janthinobacterium lividum
GGGTGGGTGGGGGGGACGCCGGAGGGGACGTGGGTGGGGGGGACGCCGGAGGGGACGTGGGTGGGGACGTGGGAGGGGTCGGAGCAGGTCCGGTGTCCGGTCGGCACCCGGGTCGCGGGCGGGATGGTGATCCCGGGGAGGACGATGGGGTCGTGATCGTGGACGTCGCGACGTACGACCGGGGTGAGCGTGCTGAGGTCGGTGACCTCGTCGAGGCCCTGCGGACCTGCCGTGCGAAGCAGCAGGGTTTTCTCTGGATCGGGTTCCAGGACCCCACCGCGGAGGAGTTCTCCGAGGTGGGTTCGGCGCTGCAGTTGCCCCAGGTGGCGGTCGAGGCCGCCGTCGAGGGCCGGCAGCGGCCGAAGGTCGAGCGCTACGGGGACATGATCTTCGCGGTGCTGAAGGTTCTCGACTACTACGAGGACCGTTCGGCCGTGGAGACGGGTGAGGTGATGGCCTTCGTCGGGGACCGCTTCGTCGTGACGGTGCGCCGTGGTGACGTCGGGTCCCTCGTCGACGTGCGCAAGGCCCTGGAGGCCGACCGCCACCGTCTGGAGCTGGGGCCGAAGGCGGTGCTGCACACGATCATGGAACACGTCGTGGACGGGTACAACGCCGTGGACACCGAACTGGAGAGGGATGTGGAGGAGATGGAGGAGGAGGTCTTCTCCCCTGCGCGCGACTCGGACGCGCAGCGCATCTACTCCCTCAAACGTGAGGTGCTGGAGGTTCGTCGGGCGGCGATGCCGCTGCTCACGCCGATGAAGCAGCTCGTCGACCGCGACGGCAGCGACCCGCAGGACCATGCCCTGTTCGTGCTGCGCGACGTCTTGGACAACCTGGTGCGAACCGTCGAGCACGTCGAGTCCTACGACCGGCTCCTCACCGACATCCTCAGCGCCCACCTCGCGCAGGTGTCGGTGCGCCAGAACGAGGACATGCGCAAGATCTCGGCGTGGGCGGCCATGTTCGCGGTGCCGACGCTCATCGCCGGGGTGTACGGGATGAACTTCACGCACATGCCGGAGCTGGCCTGGCGCTTCGGGTATCCGCTGTGTGTGCTGTTCATGGTCGCGGTGTGCTTCGTGCTGTATCGGTACTTCAAGAAGTCCGGGTGGTTGTGAGCTGAGCCGGCGCGGGCTCAGCTGCCCGCGGAGCCGCTGCACTCAGCCGAAGGCACCGTTGTTGAAGGCGGGCAGTTGATCGGCGATGACGAGGGCGTACACCACGACCGCCGCGATGAGGCGGTAGATGACGAACGGCGTGAAGCTGTGGGTGGAGATGTAGCGCATCAGCCAGGCGATGACGACGAAGCCGACGACGAAGGCGACGACGGTCGCGACGATCGTGGGGGTCCATGGCACCGTCGCGCCGTGGTGGAGCTCGTCGTAGAGCTGGAAGAACCCCGAGAGCAGGACGGCCGGGATGGCGAGCAGGAACGAGTACCGTGCGGCGGCCTCGCGGGTGTAACCGAGCAGCAGGCCCATGCTGATCGTGCCGCCCGAGCGTGAGACGCCGGGGATGAGGGCGAGGGCCTGGGCGAGGCCGAAGAGGATTCCGTGTTTCCACGTCAGCTTCTCGAGGGTGCGTTCGTGGCGGCCGAAGCGGTCGCTCGCACCGAGGACGAGCGCGAAGACCCACAGCGTGGTGGCGATGACGACGAAGCCGCGCAGCACGGTCTCGATCTGGTCCTGGAAGAGCAGCCCGAGCAGCCCGATCGGGAGGGTGCCGAGGATGACGAGCCAGCCCATCCGGGCGTCGGGGTCGTTGCGCGGGATCCGCCCGGTCAGCGAGCCCACCCAGTGGGTGATGATCCGGGCGATGTCGCGACGGAAGAAGAGGATGACGGCGGCTTCGGTGCCCAGCTGGCTGATGGCGGTGAAGGCGGCGCCGGGGTCGTCGGCACCGATGAGGGTGCCGACGATGGCCAGGT
>JBPBQU010000327.1:0-1918 GCA_050955085.1 Janthinobacterium lividum
GGTTGGGGACGTCCAGACTCGTGTCCCAGCTCGTGCGGCGCCCGGCCGCGAAGAGCACGGTGCGCACGACCAGGGTCGGGACCACCGTCGTGCAGGGAAGCATCGCGAGCCAGCCGACAGCCTGGGCGCCGTCCCCGTGGAGCGCGAGCGCCAGCGGGAGGCCGACGAAGGGTGCGACGGAGTGTGCGAGCACCGCGCGGCGCGAGGGCAGGAAGGCCACATGGGCCGCGGTGACCGCGTAGAGGAAGACGTAGGCCCCCGTCGCGGAGGAACCGTGGGCGAAGAAGATGCTCACCGTCGTCATGACCTGGGCCGTCGCGATGGTCAGCGACGTGGATGCCAGCGACGTGGGCGCCCGCGGCGGGCGGCGCGAGAGCGCGGCCAGCCCGCTCCCGAGCAGCCCCGCGACTCCGAGGATGACGAGCGGGCCCCGCTCCAGACCCGCCCAACCCGGCCACAACGCCGTCGCGAGGGCGGTGAAGCTCGCGAACGCGTACGCCAGCAGCGCGACCCGGCGCTCGAGCTGCGGGTCGGCGAGCGCGGAGCGCGGGACGGGGGGCCGGGTCACCTCTCAGGCATCGGAGGCGCAGGAAAGGCACTGGAGACGCCGAGTGGGTGATCACCCCCCGGCCCCCGGGAGCGGGCACGCCGATCGATGGCCCGGACGGCAGTCCCACCGGTCACCGATGACGCGAAGACTCCGTCGTAGGGGCTGTTGTCGAACACTGCGGTGATCCGCTGTGCAAGGTGAGACCTCGGACTCGATGCGTGCCCACGGACATAGGGTCCGATCGTGGCCGTCGAACCCCGAGCTGAGTAGCTGGCGAAGTTCGAGCAACTGCTCTTCTCCCGGTTCCACCAGATCGACTTCCTCGAGGGGTTGCCACCGGCGGAACAGAACAGGGAGTTGCTGCGTGCGGCGGTGTGGCATCACGAACGGGCCTACTCCTACCGTGTCGAGCACCCGGGTCAGACGTCACCGGGGGTCTTGAACCTGGTTTCGGTCTTGCGTTGGTGGGTCGATCACCCACCGCTGCTCGGTGGAACCGAACACCGACGGCCAGGTGGATCTCCTGGATTTCCGCGTTTGGGTGGGAAATGTGAGCAACCCTGTGATGAGTGCGTGGCGGGTACGTAGGCCCCAGACGATGTGCGGCGAGTTCGTGCAGGACGTCCTGGGCCACTCCGACGACTAGGAGGTCTTCGAGTCGTCTGTTGACCAGCCCTGGACGTCTCTTCCCCAGCGGGTTCACGTCGCTCTCACCGGGGGTATGCCCCCGGGCCGCATCGGCTGAACGTGACGCGCCGTCTGATCGCAACCCTCCCGCCTACTCGCAGGCGACGCCGTCCCCGTCGCGGTCCAGTTTGTGGCTGTAACCGGGTTCACCGGTATGGATCGGAGCCGCACCGGCCGCCCGTACCGCAGCACAGTTGACGTAGGAGACAGCACTTCCGTCGAGGGGGGCCGGTTCGAGAACAGGTGCCGCTGTCGTGGGTTCTGCAACCGACGACTGGGTGGGAATCGCGACCGGCACGTCGGCGACGGGTTCGCCGACCACGACGCCCCCCGGCGGGGTGGCTGCGGCACTGACGCTCGTTGTCGTGGGCAGCGGTTGCTCGGGGCAGCCCGTGAGAATACCGGCCATGGCGTCCTTCTCGGCGGAGGTCAACCACAAACCCCAGGTGGCCTTGATGGCCACCTGCCGCGCGACGTAGGTGCAGCGGAAGGTGCCGTTCGGTGGCAGCCAGGTGGCCGCATCCCCGTCGCCCTTCTGTGCGTTCAAGGGCCCGTCCACCGCCAGTAGTTCGAGGGGGTCGTTGGCGAAGGCGACGCGCTTGGCCTCGTCCCAGCCTTGGGCGCCCTTCTGCCAGGCGTCGGAGAGGGCCACGACGTGGTCGACCTGCACGGCGTTGCTGG
>JBPBQU010000328.1:0-1916 GCA_050955085.1 Janthinobacterium lividum
GTTGGAGGTGCGGGCGTAGTCGAAACCGATCATCGACCCCGGCACGCCCATGGCGACGACGACGACCAGGACGGCGAGCAGGCTCAGGGGCGCCGGCCCCGGCCAGAGCAGGACGGCGCTCCACACGGCGCCCTGCCCACCCACGATGGACAGGATGATCCAGGAGCGCCGCAACGGGTGCCTGGCCACCAGGGAACCCATCAGCGGTCCCGTCCCCGCCGCCGCGAGGGTGTAGAGGGTCAGCAGTGCGCTCGCGCCATGACCGGACAGGCCCTGTCCCGAGACCAGGAACGGGTAACCCCACAGCGACGCGAAGGCGTTGCCCGAGAACGGGGTCGCCCAGTGCGACCACAGGCCCAGCCGGGTTCCCGGGTGCCGCAGCGAAGCCCGCAGGTCACCCACGACGTCGCGCAGTGCTCTGAGCGTGCGGGGATTCGCCGCACCGGGCGGGACGTCGCGCAGCACGAGCAGGGCGAGCACCGCCGCCAGCACCGTGAGACCTGCGGCGGAGGCGTAGGCGGTGCTCCACCCCGGACCGTGCAGGAGCGCCACGAGGGGGATGAAACTGAGGATCTGCCCGAGTTGGCCGAACAACCCGACGAGCTGGGTCATCACCGGGACCCGTTGCGGGGGAAACCAGTTGGTGACGACGCGCAGGACGCTGACGAACGTCACCGCATCACCCGCCCCGACGAGCACCCGGGCCAGCACCGCCTGCCAGGTCTGCTCGCTGAAGGCCAGCAGGAACTGTCCGGCAGCCATCGTGGCGGCGCCGGTGATGACGAGGCGCCGGGGACCCCAGCGGTCGATGAGGACACCCACGGGGATCTGCAGCGCTGCGTAGACGAGGAACTGCAGGACAGCGAAACTCGACAGGGTCCCGGCGCCGATGCCGTAACGCCCCTGGGCATCGAGACCGGCGGCGGCCAGCGAGGTCCGGTTCAGGACCGTGACGACGTAGGCGACGGCGCCCACCGCGAAGACCAGCCACGCCCCACGTCCGGCGGGGGTGCGCTCCGGCTGGGTGCGCTCCGGCTGGCTGAGGGGTGTCAACGGACGCACCACGGTAGATCCTCTGACCGGCGCACCGGGGTAGGCACGGACCTCCTCCCCGCGAGCAGATACAACTCCTCGCCGACGGCGGTGGGCGGCGTCGGGGGGAGCTGACCTATATCCATGAAGTCCCAACGGTAGCGGGTCGACTGGTCTCCCGGTGGTGCACGGTGAGTTATGCTAGAACCTCCCTGCGTAGCTGCGATGACCCCTGGATCAGGCGTCTTGGCACGGTTGAACCACAGCCAGTCGCAGGCCCCGCTCACGCGGGGCCCACCGCCCGCACTCGAGTCATCGTGGCCGCGGGCAAAGACTGAGGAGACCCTCGTGGTCCCGCATACTCCAGAACCCGCCACCACCAATACGCCCCCAACGTCCCCGTTCGCCGGGGTGCCTTCTCGAGCTGGTGCGCAGCCGCCGACGATGCAACCCCAGGAAGCCTTCGCCGAACTGGGGCAGCTCGTCGTCGGGTCCGCACCCCTGGGCCAGATCCTGACCCGGGTCTCGGAACTGGCCGCGGCCTGCGTCCCCGGCGCCGAAGAGGTGTCGGTGACCCTGCTGGAAGGTGACAGCAAGGCCCGCACCGCCGCCTTCTCCGGTGACCTCGCCGCCCACCTCGACGAGCGGCAGTACGACATCGGATTCGGCCCCTGCCTCGACGCCGCCGCGGGCGGGCACACCATCCGCATCGACGACACCACCGACAGCGACAGCTACCCGGACTTCTCCGCCGTCGCCGCGCGACAAGGGGTGCGCAGCATCGTGTCGGTGGGTATGCCCATGCCGCAACGCATCCTGGGTGGTATCAACGTCTACCGCTTCGACGAGCCACTGCTCGACCAGGACTCGGTGCAGCTGCTGGA
>JBPBQU010000329.1:0-1903 GCA_050955085.1 Janthinobacterium lividum
GAACTACTACGACGACCTCGAGGCGCGCTACGACCTCGACACGGAACTCCTCGCGTTGCTGCGCACGTCGTCGGTGCTCTACGACCGCGACCAGTACGGCGAACTCCTGCACTTCTTCACGCGCTCGCTCGATCGGACCCTGTTCGTCGAGGTGTTGCAACGCACGCACGGTTACCGGGGTTTCGGGGCCGCCAATTCCCCGGTGCGCCTCGCTGCGCAACGTGGTCCCACCGGCCCGTGACGTCCGCCGGCGTCCCTCGGCGTCCGTCATCCCCAGGGGGGACGCGTGAGCGTTCGCGCACCCCGGTTTCGACCACCGGGCGGGGTGACCCGTTCACCCAGGACGCGTCCCACACCCACCATGGGAAACCATGCCGGTCGACGAAAAACCTCGGTGTATGTGGGGTCAGGAACCGGGTGGTCGACAACCGGGGTGGTCAGGAACCTGTCGAGGGTTTGGCCGCGCGCAAGTCCTCTCGCACACTGGCGATCGTCTCGGGGAGTAGCGGTCCGATACGCTTCAGTTCAGTGACGCCCGCTGCCCCGAGAGCGGCGGCGCCCCCGGCGTAGAGCAGGGTCGCGAGAACCGCCGCACCGGGGCCCGGGAGTATTCTTCCCAACACCCGGACGACAACGACCGCCGATGTCCCGGCACCCAGCGCACCGAGGATCGCTGCACCACCCACGAGGGCAGCGCCCTTCGATGCCTCCTTGGCCTTGCCGAGGAGTTCCTGCTGACCTCGTCGCACCTCGGCACGCACGAGGTCGGCGGTCTCGGAGGTCAGCTCGGTCACGAGTTGACTCGCGGTGCTGTTCGACTGCTCGCTCACAGGGTCCCTCTTCTCCTACGTGGACAACTCCTGGCGAAGTGTGCGCGTTGCCGGAGGGTGCGGCAACTTGCCCGCGGTGCACCGCAGTTGAACGAGTGATCAGTCGGATTCCGGGATATCACAGGAGGACGACGATCCGAGGGAGAACACCGTGAAAGCAGTCGTGTACCAGGGGACGAAGAAGGTCAGCGTCGAGGAGGTCCCGGACGCCCGCGTCGAGAATCCGACCGATGCCGTCGTCCGCATCACGACCACGAACATCTGTGGCTCCGACCTGCACATGTACGAAGGTCGCACGTCGGTCGAGAAGGGCAAGATCCTCGGCCACGAGAACATGGGAGTCGTCGAAACCGTCGGGGCCGGCGTGAGCCGGGTCAAGGTCGGCGACCGGGTGTCGGTGCCCTTCAACATCGCGTGCGGGGCTGCCGCAACTGCATCCACGGCTGGACGTCGTTCTGCCTGCGGATGAACCCGATCGAGGGCATGGTCGGTGCGGCCTACGGGTACGCCGACATGGGCCCCTACGACGGTGGCCAGGCGGAATTCCTGCGCGTCCCGCACGCCGACTTCAACCTGCTCGACCTGCCCGCGGGCACCGAGCACGAGAACGACTTCACCATGCTGTCCGACATTTTCCCCACCGGCTGGCACGGTGTGGAACTCTCCGGCATGGTCCCCGGTGGCGATGTCGCGGTCTTCGGTGCCGGACCCGTCGGACTGATGGCCGCCCACAGTGCGCTGCTCAAAGGCGCGTCGCGGGTGTTCGTCGTCGACCGGGCCGCTGACCGGCTGAAGCTCGCCGAGCAGATCGGCGCGACTCCGATCGATTTCTCGACGGGTGATCCCGTGGAACAGATCATGGACACGACCAAGGGCCGGGGCACCGACCGCGGCGTCGAAGCCGTCGGTTACCAGGCGCACGGCTCCGCCGGCCAGGAGCACCCCGAACTAGTGCTGGACAACCTCGTGAAGGTGGTGCGTGCCACCGGCGGAATCGGTGTCGTCGGCGTCTAGATGCCGCAGGACCCCGACGCCGCCGATGAGGGGGCCAAGGAGGGTCGTATCGGCTGGGA
>JBPBQU010000330.1:0-1882 GCA_050955085.1 Janthinobacterium lividum
GGGCGACGTGGGAGTCGTTGCCTCCCCGTTTCCGCCCGCTGCCGGGACGGCGAAACCTCGTGCTCTCCCGTGACCCGGGTTACGTCGCCGAGGGTGCCGAGGTGGTCCACGACCTCGCGTCGGCGCTCGCGAGCGCCGCCGACGGCGGGGTGATAGGCGGCCACGAGGTCTATCGGGGCGCGCTCGGGCACGCAGACCGGTTGGTCGTCACGGAGGTGGACCTCGAAGTCGCGGGCGACGTCCGGGCCCCCGAGGTGGGTGCCGGATGGCGGTGCACCCACGTCGAACCGCCGCGGGGTTGGGCGACGTCGCAACAGGGCCCCCGTTACCGCATCGGCACCTGGGAGCGCACCGGTTCTGACAAAACCCGCTGACCCTCGCGCGCCGGGCCGCGACGTGCGACGGTGTGCTCATCGAGCCCACCGGGCTCCTGTTGCGGGAGGTACGGCGATGACCCTTCTCATCTCGTTCTTCGTGATCGTCCTGGTGGCCGCGCTCGTCGGCCGTGTCGTATCCCGCTCACGTCCCGGTCATCACCCGCGATCCTCCACCGACGGCGCGAGCTGGCCGGGGGCATCCGGAGGCGTCACGGCTGACGACGGCAGTGCACGGCACGTCCAGCTGCCGGACACGGGCTCTCCGCACGCCCCGTCAGGCCATTCCCAGAGTCATTCCCACGGCCACGGTGATGGCGGGGGTGGCTGGGGGGGTGACAGCGGTTCCGGCGGTTCCGGCGGTGACGGTGGTGGCTCCTCCGGTGGTGACAGCGGCGGTGGCGGCGGCGGTGACTGAGTGGTCGCAGGATCTACTTC
Source organism: Janthinobacterium lividum (assembly GCA_050955085.1). GTDB lineage: Bacteria > Actinomycetota > Actinomycetes > Actinomycetales > Kineococcaceae > Kineococcus. Next base: position 813 of record JBPBQU010000330.1, read on the forward strand.
CGTGATGCCCCCTTCGTCCCCGCCGGTGGACAGTCGGGGGGAACAGGCTGTAGCCGCGAACCGTTTCGACACCCGTGAAGGTGGAGATCTGGTCCGACATCGTGTGCCCGTGGTGCTACATCGGCAAGCGCCGCTTCGAGAGTGCGCTCGCGCAGTTCCCGCACGCGGCCGACGTCGAGGTGGAATGGAAGGCGTTCGAACTGGACCCGACCGCCGTCTCGCAGCTGGAACCCGCGACCGGTCCCAGCGACGCGCACGCCCGCGTCGTCGCGGCCAAGTTCGGGCAGAGCGTCGCACAGGTCCAGCAGATGATCGGGCACGTCGACGACATGGCCGCCGCCGAGGGTCTGAAGTTCCGTCAGGACGTCTCCGTCCCCGCCAACACCCTCAAGGCGCACCAACTCGTCCACCTCGCCGCTGAGCGCGGCGTTCAGGACGCAGTCAAGGAGCGCTTCATGAAGGCGTACTTCACCGAGGGTCAGCCCGTGGGTGACGTCGAGACCCTCGTCCGCCTCGGGGTGGAGGCCGGCCTCGACGCGGCCGAGGCCCGCGACGTCCTCGCCCACGACACCTACCTCGACGCAGTGCGGGCCGACGAGGAGCAAGCCGCAGCGCTCGGTGCGCGCGGCGTCCCGTTCTTCGTGTTCGACCGCACGTACGGCATCTCCGGCGCCCAACCCGTGGAGCACTTCCTCGAGGTCCTCGAGCGCGCGTGGGCGGATGCCCGACCGCTCACGCTGGTGGGCGGCGATGACACGGACGTCTGCGGCCCCCGGGGTTGCGCGGTCTGAGCGGGTCGGTCTGAGCGGATCGGGCTGAGCGGGTGGGGCTGAGCGGATAGGGCGAGTGCGCTCCGAGGCGGTCGCGCCAAAACGGCGGGGCCCACTCGGTTCAAGGCGGCACGCCGCGCCGTCGATGCTGGGCAAGTGATCCTCACTCCGGGACGGCGCGTCGCCTTCAGCGGCCATTTCCTGGCGTCGCGCCACGAGCTCGCCGCCCGCGCCGAGAAGGCGGGTCTCATCGTCGAGGACGTCGTCTCCGCCAGCACCGACGTGCTGGTCGCCAACGAC
>JBPBQU010000331.1:0-1878 GCA_050955085.1 Janthinobacterium lividum
AGGCAACGAACAACATGGCTATCCAGGGCGCGATCCCGTTGGGTCAGGACTTGGTGTTCCCCTACGGCGCGTACGTGGTCGGTGAGGTCGAGCAGGTCCAGGACTTCGACCGCAAGCAGGCCGGTGAGGTCGACGTCCAGTCCCGGGACAAGAACACCGGCGCCCGGCTGTGGGCGGTGCGCGTCGTGGACGCCGACCCCGAAGCTCGCCGTGGGCAGGCCGAGGTCGTCGTGAAGGTCATGGCCGAGCACCAGCCGGTCCCGCCGGCTGCGCTGCCGGGTCTGCCGTTCCGTCCGGTCGTCTTCGACGGGCTGACCGCGACCCCGTACGTGGACACCAACCGTGCCCGTCCCCGCCTGGCGTGGTCGTTGAAGGCGACGGGTATGTCCGCGCCCGCCAAGACCGCACCGAAGGCCGAGACCGGGCGGGCCGCGTGATGCGGGTGGAGCAGCTCCAGGCGGAGCAGAGCCAGCGGGACAGCATCGCTGCGCAGATCGGGGCGCTGCTGCGCTCCCGTCCCGGTTCGCAAACCTCCTTGCGGGAGCGGGCGGCGTGGTTCGAGCGCAAGGCGGAGCTGTTCGGGCAGCTCGCGGAGCATTACGGCCCTATCGACCCCGAGGAGGCGGCGGAGTGCTGCTATCGGTCCACCGTGGCCGCTGAGGCTGCGGCTCGACTGCTGGCGGTCCAGGTCCCGACAGCGCGGGCGGTGACCCGGTGATCGGCGGACCGAAGGGGGTCGTCACTCACCAGCCGGCGCAGCAGACGAACACCACGTCCGGTGACTGGGTCATGGACCTACTGCTCACGGTGCTGGCACTGGCGTGGTGGCTGCTCAAGGGCACGATGCAGCTCGCGTGGCGCTTCCCGCTCGTCGCAACCCTCTCTGTGACGGGCTGGTGGGCGTACACCGCCAACCACCTCCTCGCGGTAGGGATCGCGGTGGGGACGCTCCTGCTCGCGCTGCTGGTGTGGCGGCTGGTGTGGCCGGGCTCGTTCTCCACCCTCGTGTCCCGCCCGGTGTGGCGGCGATGCAAGCGGCTGGCGGTTCGGCGCAGTTGGCCGGACCTGTGCGAACGGGTGGGGCTGGCGATGGCCGTCACCGACCGCCGCTCCGGGAACCGCTTCTTGTGGACACCGGGCCTGTCTCGGCTGCGGTGGACATCCCGGGAGCACCTGGTCCTCTCCGCCCGGGTGCAGGTCGTGGCCGGACAGACCGTCGACGACCTCGCCGACGCCGCGGAAAACCTGGCCTCGGCGTGTGGGGCGTGGTCGTGCCGCATCCGCAAGACGTCGCCGAACACCGCGAGCATCACGTGGCTGTTTGGTGACCCCCTCGCCCAGGTCGTCGACCCGCTGCCCGTCCCCGACGTGCTCGACGCCGCTGCCGTGCCGGTGGGCCTGCGCGAGGACGGGCAGCCGTGGTTGCTGCGCCTGGCCGCCACCCATGTCCTGATCGTCGGGGTCACCGGGGCGGGTAAGGGCTCGGTGGTGTGGTCCCTACTCGGCGGCATCGCCGGGGGCATCCGCGACGGGTTGGTGCAGGTGTGGGCCGTCGACGGCAAGGCGGGGATGGAACTGGAACCCGGCCGGGCGTTGTTCACCCGGTTCGCTACCACCGTCGAGGACGGTGTGCAGTTACTGGAGGACGCCGCCGTCGTCATGACCGAACGCGCTGCCCGGATGGCCGGAACCACCCGCCACCACGAACCGTCCACCGCGGAACCCCTGCTGGTGGTCCTGGTCGATGAGGTGGCACTACTCACCGCGTACACCCCGGACCGCAAGCTTCGTGACCGTGCGGAGAAGGCCCTGGCGGTCATCGCGACGCAGGGACGCGCACCGGGTGTGGTGTTGGTCGCGGCGTTGCAGGACCCCCGC
>JBPBQU010000332.1:0-1858 GCA_050955085.1 Janthinobacterium lividum
CCTTTGCACGTCTCGTCCGCGCAGGCCGCCACCCGTAGCAAGTCGTTGCTGCGATGTTGTGGTGAGGACGATCAGCCAGCGGGAGCTCCGCAACGACAGCGGTGGGATCCTCCGTGAACTGCGCGACGGTGAGGAGTTCGAGATCACCATCAGCGGCGAGAGCTTCGGCATCCTGCGGATGAGCCCGCCTCCCGCCGAGCCCCAGCGGTTCGTCAGCGCCGACACCCTGCGAGGTCTTTACGCCGACGCACCCTTGAACGCCGAGCAAGCGGACGCTTGGAAGCGGGACATCCAAGACGGCTTCAACGACGAGGTGGACGATCCCTACGCTCATGTTTCCCGACGTAGAGACCAGTGATCGACGGCGCCTCGATCTCCATCCTGACCATGTTCGAGCTAGCCGGTGGGATCAACAGCACCGCTGACCCCGCGGTGCGGGTGGCACGTCAGCGACGCTACGACGTCGTTGCTACGGTTTTCGACCCTTTCCCGGTCTCCAGACGAGTTCTCGACGCTTACCATGACATCGACACAGCCGTGGTGACGATCGGTCGCAAGCCCCGGCGCCTGGACCTGATGATTGCGGCGACCGCTCGGGCACACGACCTCCTGCTGGTCACCTCCAACCTCGACGACTACCGAGGTCTGGATGGATTGCTCGGGGTGAGCAGCCCCTGACGTGCCCGTGATGGGTCGTCGCGCGGAACGCGTCACGACCGCGCGTTGCGCTTGTCCTCATCAGGAACGGCTCCGGTGGCCCGCGGGGGGCGTCGAGATCCGAAGATGCGCACGCGACGTCGATTAACCACGGTCTGGATCTTCGCGGTGGTCGCTGGGGCCGCTGTAGTTGCTGGTCTCACTCGGCTGGCAGCGCCGGTGACCACGGCTGCGGGCGCCTCGTGCGGGTCGACCTGGCATGTCAGGTCCAGCAACGGTGGCATCTACGGTGGGGAACGGTCGCTGGCTCAGGTCACTCGTGACGCACAAGCCTGTCTCCTCGCCTCGGACGGTCACTGGCACGCCTTCGTGCTCTTAGCCGTGGTCGCCGTGGTTGCCACGCTGGTCGCCGTGCTGGTGGGGGTCGTTGGCCGCCGTAGGTGACTCCGGCATGAACGAGGCGGGCTCACAGGTCACCTGGTCGGCCTATCCGCCTGATGAGACCGCCGTGTCGGGTGGTTGCCGCGGCGGCCAGGTGGGTTGGAGCTGTGGCCGGGCGCTGCCTGGGCGGGTCGCTCCCAGCCGCGGACCTACCATCGTCGGGTGCGACCCGATCAGCAGTGGAGCAGTCGAGTGGATCAGTTCGTGGACCGGAAGAACGACCGGCCGTGAGCGCGGTCGGACCGAACCTGACCCCGCAACGCCGGGACAACGCCGTGCGTGCCTATCACGCGTTGCCGGTCGACGACCGCAAGGACGTCCTCGCGCTGGCCCGCCAGGGGCGTCGCCACCCTGACGAGCGGGTGGCCGCCGTCGCGTGGTGGTACGCCGCCGCCGTGCTGCAGCCGCGATGGTGGAACCGGATGTCGCTCGCGGTGCTGCCCGTCGTCGCGCTGGCGCTGCTGGCGGTCGCGCTGATCACCAACTTCTGGCCCTTCGCGTTCCTCGGGCTCGTCGTCATGCTGGTCGGGGCAGGACTCGGGTGGCAGCGCATGACGACGATCCCGCTGCTGCGTCTCATGAGCCCCGCCGCGACGAGCGGGCCGACTGGGTAGCGGGTCCCACACCACTGCAAGCCGTTGCGACGCTCCACCGGGCGCAGGGTTGCCGGTGGTCGGAACGATCACTGAGCAGAGGCCCGGGTCGTGAATGAGTTCCCGGCCCTTCAGCGCACCGTGCGCAGGGCGCGGTGCAGACATCG
>JBPBQU010000333.1:0-1830 GCA_050955085.1 Janthinobacterium lividum
TTCCTCGATCGCTTGCCCCAACCACAGGGGAACCGTGCTGAGGGACCGTGCCGCAGCGCCGGTCACCTGCGGACTACGGTCCAGCAGGAGCGGCCCGATCCGTGCGACCACCTCCCTCGGTTCGGCTCGCACCGCCACAGCGCGGACGGCGGCCGCGCGCACCGAGGGAACGGGATCGTCCAGGTAGGGCACAACGACGGCCAGGCCCCGGCCCTCGTCCACCGCGGTCAACCCGGCCAGGCACGCCACCACCTGAGCGCTCGGAATGTCGCGGTCGTCGAGGAGTGCCCGATAGACGGCTGCGGCGTCGATACCCCGGCGTCGGGCTCGCCCACGAGCCGCCTCGCACACCCGCGGGGACCGGTCCACCAGCGCGCCCGTCAGGTCCGCGTCGGTGAACTCTTCATCAGGCAACACAGCCACGGCTGCGGCCCGTCCGTCGGCGTAGTGACCGCTCAGAAGTGTTCGCACGGCTGACCATTCGACCTGCCGGACGGGTTCCGCCAGCTGATCCACGGCAGTGCGGCGGATGAACTGGTCGTGGGGGTCCTGCGCGGCGCGCAACAGGTCCGAAACGGACAGCAGGTCGGCTCGCAGGCAGGTGGTGAACACCCACCGACGGGTGCGCCGGTCGGTATGGTCACGCAACCCCAGCAGTACACGCAGGCCGCCGCTGCGGGCGCGCACGTGCTCGACGTAGTGGGTCAGCGCGGCCGCGCCGAGCGCTCGCCCGGAGACGACCAGCAGCACCGGCAGGACCACCGCGGCCTCCTCGAGGGAGGTGCGCGCTGCCAGAGCGGTCGAGGCATCGGCGCGGACGGAGGCTACGTGGTCGACCATGCGCAGGGCCAGCAACGCCGTCGACAACGGATGGGTCGCACCGGCCAGCACCCCCACTGCCCGCTGTCGCACACGGCCGTCCGGATGTAGGCTCGCCAGCGCCGCGACCACACCGTCCGCCAGGAGATCGTCGGGAGTTACCCCTAACTTGCACCACGGCGGGGAGTTCCAGGGCCAACCGGTGCGGGCGTGGTCATCGAGGCGCACCAGGTCGTCCGGCGCCAGCGCGGACCACCACACCGCTGACCGCTCGCGGGCACTGCCACTGTCGTTGTCGGACCTGGACGTGGCCTCGATCATGTCGGCCAGCGAGTCACGGACCTGATGAGGAGTCAGCACGATCGGATGGGCTGCTGGACGACGGACACACATCAGTGTGCTCCACACGTGATCGTCGGGTCACTGGCTTTACGTGACCGCCGGCACGGTCACCGAGCATCCACCGGTGTCCAGGCCGGGACGTCACCCGGTGATCGGGTCGGGTTCGGATCGCGTCTCGTGGCCAGCGATCCTTCGCGCGATGCTCTGCGACGGAAGATGGGCAGATAGCCGTCTTCAACCCGGAATCCTTCGTAACTCACGAGTTCGAGTTCCAGTCTGGCGTTGGCGGGCCCTGTGGTGCTTTTCCACGACTAGCCGGCGCCCGAGCACCGGGAGGTGCCCCGCCCAGACCGATACCGGGAATCTGACTGTTGAAGCCGGTGGAGGCTACGTGTTCACCGGCAAGAAGAACCGCCCGAACCTGTGCCGGGCATGCACGCAACTGCCGTGGACGATGGCACCCGACCACCGCGCCGCGGAACACCGGTCACGGACGCACCGCGCACCGCGCCATCAGAGTCGCCACCGTCGCAGCATGAATCAAGTTCGCGGCCCAACACAGACCACCCAGATCCGCGTCGGTTTACGAGGCCCAAGGATTGCATGCTACGAAGACCGGGTGGTCACGTCGTCCTGTACGAGGCTGCTGTCGCTCGGTTCGAACCCCCA
>JBPBQU010000334.1:0-1820 GCA_050955085.1 Janthinobacterium lividum
CGTACGCGATCCGCACGACGGCCTCGTGCCCGGCGGGTTCGCGCAGCGGAACATCCTCGACGCGCAGGTCACCGGCGGCGTGGACGACCACCGCGAGATTCCCGGAGTGCTCGAGGTGCCGGGGATGCTGCGGGTTCTGCGCCACGGACGCCATCAGAGCACCGCCAGCATGCCGCCGTCGACGTGCAGGACCTGCCCGTTCACGAAGTCCGACGCCGGGGCGCACAGGAACACGAGTGCACCGACGAGTTCCTCCACGCGTCCCCACCGGCCCGCCGGGGTTCGCGTGCGCACCCAGGCACTGAACTCCTCGTCGGCGACGAGGGCGGCGGTGAGTTCGGTGTCGAAGTACCCGGGTCCGAGCCCGTTGACGCAGATCCCCGCGCCCGCGAGGTCCGCACACATGCCCTTGGTGAGCATCTTGAGGCCACCCTTCGTCGCGGAGTACGGCGCGATGCCGGGCCGGACGACCTCGCTCTGCACCGAGAGGACGTTGACGATCTTGCCGCGCCCGCGCGGGAGCATGACCCGCGCCGCCGCCCGCCCGACGTAGAACGCACCGGTGAGGTTCGTGTCGAGCAGCGCGCGCCAGTCCTCGTCGGAGAACTCGGTGATGGGCGCCCGCTTCTGCATCCCGGTGTTGTTGACGAGGATGCCCAGCGGACCGACGGTGTCCTCGATCCGGGCGATCGCGGCGTCCACGGCCGCGGAGTCGGTGACGTCGAAGGCGAACGGCCGCGCCACCCCCCCGGTCAGCTCCGTGAGTTCGGCTGCGGCCCGGGCCGTGGTCGCCGCGTCCCTGCCGTTGACGACCACGGTGCAACCCGCTTCGAGCAACCCCGTAGCCAGTGCCCGCCCGATCCCGCGAGTCGATCCGGTGACCAGGGCCACGGTGCCGGCGATGTCGAACAGTCCGGCGTTGTGGGTGGCCATCACGGGAGCAGCGTGACGACCAGGTCCGCCCGATCCCGGGTGCCGGCGATGACGCGGGCGTTGTCCTCGTCGCTGCCCAGGGCCCACTCCCGCGCGGACTCGGCGTTCTTCCCGAACCGCACGTGGCGGGCGATCAACCGGTCGTGGCGGACCTCCTCGCCCGGTTCCAGGAACCACGACTCGTCGACGAGCCCCTCGAGCGCGGCCCATGGCCCCTCCCGCAGCAGGAGGTAGTTCCCCTCGGTGATGACGAGGGGCACCTCGCGTGGGACCGGCAGTGCCGACCCGATGGGTTCCTCGATCTCACGCCGGAACTCGGGGGCGTGCACCACCTCCTCCTCGCCCGCGCGCAACCGACGAAGCAGCGAGACGTACCCACCGGCGTCGAACGTGTCCTGGGCACCCTTGCGTCCGCGACGCCCCAGCGCCTCCAGCACGACGTTCGCGTAGTGGTAGCCGTCCATCGGAACGACGACGGCGAGGTCGGGACCGAGTTCCGCGGCCACCTGCGCGGCCAACGTGGACTTCCCCGCACCCGGGGCGCCGACGATGCCGAGGATCCGCCGTTCCCCCGTCGTCAGTGCACGAGCCCGTGCGAGCAGCTGATCGAACTCCATGCGTGGCATCAGAACACCGACCCGGGTTCGCCCGCCGGGCCCACTCCTACGGCCTGCCGCGATTCGAGCACCGCGCCGACCCAGCGCTCGCACGTCCAGCCGTCCTCGGGACTCCCCGACAGGGCGACCACCCCCGCGTTCACGAGCCCGTGCTCGATGACGAAGTCGCCCGTGAGGTTGGCGACCCGGGCACCGGCCCAGGTACGGATCGCCGCACCGTGGCTCACGATCATGGCGGAGTCGACGTGGGCCGCGCGGGCACCCGCCACC
>JBPBQU010000335.1:0-1792 GCA_050955085.1 Janthinobacterium lividum
CCGCGGCCGAGGTCCTCGACCTGGCCGGGCGCCTCGTCGTCCCGGGTTTCACCGACGCCCACGTCCACCCCGTCATGGGTGGGTTGGAACGTCTGGGGTGTGACCTCACCGGTGCGGACAGTGCCGACGAGGCCCTCGCGACTGTTGCCCGGTTCGCGGCGGCCACGGAGGGGGAATGGGTTTCCGGGGGCGGGTGGTCGATGGCCCACTACCCGGGTGGTACACCGCGTCGTGAGGACCTCGACGCGATCGTGGGCAACCGACCGGTCTTCCTGCTGAACCGTGACCACCACGGGGCGTGGGTCAGTTCCCGGGCGTTGGAGATCGCGGGCGTCGACGCGTCGACACCGGACCCCGGCGACGGCCGGATCGAACGCGACCCCGACGGATCGCCGACCGGGAGCCTGCACGAGGGGGCGATGGATCTCGTCAGTCGCCACCTGCCTCCCGTCACCCGCGAACAACTGTCCGCCGGGCTGGCCGAGGGGCAGCGCTACCTGCACTCCGTGGGCATCACCGGGTGGCAGGACGCCATCGTGGGTGCGTATGCGGGCCATTCCGACACCACGCCGGTCTATCTGGACGCGGTCGCGGACGGAAGCCTCACGGCTCGGGTGGTCGGTGCGCTCTGGTGGCCGCGCGGTCACACCGTCGCCGACGTGGATTCCCTCGTCGAGGGGTTCGTCGCCCACCGGGACGCGGTCACCGCACGTTGCGCCGAACTCGGTTCCGACCGCTTTCGCACCACGAGCATCAAGATCATGCTCGACGGGGTCGCGGAGAACCGCACGGCCTCGATGCTCAACCCCTACCTGGACGGGTGCGGTTGCAGCAGCGGAGCTTCCGGGCTGTCCTACCTCGATCGCGACGTCCTGCTCGCCGCCGTCCCCGCCCTCGACGCCGCGGGTTTCGACGTCCATGTGCACGTCATCGGCGACCGCGCAGCCCGCGACGCGTTGGACGCGGTGGCGATCGCCCGGCGATCGGCGGGTTCCCGTGCCGGTCGTCACCACCTCGCCCACATCCAGGTGATCCACCCCGACGACGTCGGGCGGTTCGCGGATCTCGACGTCACCGCGAACGCGCAGGCGTTGTGGGCCTGCAACGAAGCGCAGATGTCGGAACTCACCGTGCCGCTCCTCGGCCCGGAACGCAGCGGGTGGCAGTACCCCTTCGGCGGTCTGCTGCGTTCGGGTGCGCGCCTGGTCATGGGGTCGGACTGGCCGGTCTCGACCCCGGACCCATGGCAGGCGATCCACGTGGCCGTCAACCGCACCCCGCCGGGCAACCCCGGCGAGCCGTTCCTGCCCGAGCAGGCGCTCACCCTCCCGCAGGCCCTCACCGCCTACACCGCCGGCTCCGCCTGGATCAACCGTCTCACCGACGGGGGCGCGATACGTACCGGGGCCGTCGCCGACCTCGCGGTGTGCAGCACGAACCCGTTCGCGTTGGATCCCGTCGACCTGCACAGCGTCGGGGTGGACCTGACCCTCGTCGCCGGGGAGGTCGTGCACGATCGGGACAGCACGTCTCTGGCCGCGGTGGGAGGTGCCCGATGACCGCGGGCCCCGTGACCCCGAGTGCTGTGCGGGCCCCTGACGCGGCGTCCCTCGTGGGAGCCGGTGGTGGCTCGGTGAGCCTGAGCGGCGTCGTCAAGCGGTTCGGCTCGGCCACCGCCGTGGCCGGTGTGGACCTCGAGGTCCGCAGCGGCGAGTTCCTCTCGTTGCTGGGGCCCTCCGGGTGCGGCAAGACGACGTTGCTGCGGATGCTCGCGGGTTTCGAGGAACCGGAC
>JBPBQU010000336.1:0-1784 GCA_050955085.1 Janthinobacterium lividum
GGCGAGCACGAGATGGACACACAGCCCGTGCCGCAAGGCGACGGCGTCCGGGTCCAACTCGTCGGCGCGCACATGGCGGTCTCCGTTGAGGGCCCGTTCCCGCGCGGCCAGCACCAGGGCGCGGGCGGGATCCCCGGACGCGATACGTAGCAGGGCTGCGCGCTCCCGCACCCGCTGCCATGGGTGGCGGGGGTCCTCTGCGGCGAGCGCTGCCAGTGCGGGGTGCCGTTCTTCGACAAGGGCCGCGGCCAGGAGTGCGACCTCGAGGATTGCGGTGGCGTGCAGCTGCGAGGACACGGGCGGACGGTTGCCCACCCGCGTCGTCGTGCTGGTCTCACCGGTTCTGGTGCTCACACCACCAGGGTCGTGCTGACGGGTCCTGAGTGCAGCTCGGAGGTCAGTCCACGGTGGCGACAGCCTCCGCCGCCGCTTCACCCGTCGCGCGGGAACGACGACGGCGACGTGCGGGACGCTCCGAGGTGGCGGCTGGGCCACCCTCGGTGGTGGCCGGCGCCAGTGCCCCGGTGTCCCCGCCGATGCTCGTGCCCGGATCCCCGCTGATGTCCCCACCGAAGTCATCACCGGAGTCCACGCGCGTGTCCTGCGCAACGGTGGGGTCCGCTTCACCGTGGTGCGTGCGGCGGCGCTGACGTGAGCGGCGGGGGCGGCTCGGCTGCTCCTCCTCGGACGGGCGCGGCGCGGTCTCCTCGACGGGTGGGGTGCTCTTCGACTTCGGGGTGCCCTCCTCACGACGGGAGCGACGCCCCTTGGCGGCGCCCACCTCACCGAGATCCTCGATCTGCTCGGCCTCCAACCCGGCGCGGGTGCGTTGCCCCCGGGGGAGGCGCCCGGTGGTGCCCGCCGGGATGTGCAGGTCCTCGAAGAGGTGCGGTGACGTCGAGTACGTCTCGACCGGTTCGCCGAAGCCCAGGCCGAGAGCCTTGTCGATGAGCGACCACCGGGGTAGGTCGTCCCAGTCGACGAAGGTGACGGCCGTCCCCGTGTTGCCCGCACGGGCCGTCCGCCCGATGCGGTGCAGGTAGGTCTTCTCGTCCTCGGGGCACTGGTAGTTCACGACGTGCGTGACGTCCTCGACGTCGATGCCGCGCGCGGCCACGTCGGTCGCCACCAGCACGTCGACCTTGCCGGCACGGAAAGCGCGCAACGCCTGCTCACGAGCACCCTGGCCCAGGTCACCGTGGATCGACGCCGACGCGAAACCTCGTTCCGCCAGCTGTTCGGCGACCGAGGCGGCGGTGCGCTTGGTGCGGCTGAAGATGATCGTGAGCCCGCGACCCTCGGCCTGCAGCATCCGGGCCAGCACCTCGACCTTGTCGAGGGCGTGCGCGCGGTAGGCGAACTGGGTGACGGCCGCGACCGTCGCACCGTCGTCACTGGGGTCGATGGCCCGGATGTGCGTGGGTTGGCGCATGTAGGAGCGGGCCAGCGCGACGACGGCACCGGGCATCGTCGCCGAGAAGAGCATCGTCTGCCGGGCCGCGGAGGTCTGGCCCATGAGCCGCTCGACGTCGGGCAGGAAACCCAGGTCGAGCATCTCGTCGGCCTCGTCGAGGACGACGCACTTGACGTGCGAGAGGTCGAGATGACGTTGTTGGGCGAGGTCGAGCAGGCGCCCCGGTGTACCGACGACGACGTCGACACCTTTGGCCAGCGCATCGATCTGGGGTTCGTAGGCGCGTCCGCCGTAGACCGTGAGGACGCGAGCCTTGCGGATGCGACTCGCTGTCGACAGGTCACCCGCCACCTGGGTGGCGAGCTCACGG
>JBPBQU010000337.1:0-1783 GCA_050955085.1 Janthinobacterium lividum
GCAACGCTACGGACCCGCCGACGGTGAACTGCTGGCGGCCAGGTTGCTGGAGGAACGTGCGGGGCAGTCACTCGGTGGGCAGTCGTGGGGTGGAGGGCTTTGCTCCTGACCCGGATGGGGAAACGGCGGTGGCTGGTGCTGACCGCGCGGGTCGGTGGTGGGGCTGGGAACATCCGGTGTGCCTCGGCCCCGCCATGACCTCCTCGCTCCTGATCTCGCGATCGTCGGCGGGACCGTCCTCCGCCTGACCCCGGACTGGGCGGGTGAGCGAGAATCCGCGACCGTCCTCGTGCGCGAGGGCCGCATCGCCGCGGTCGGCGCCGACGTCGAGGTCCCCGACGGGGTTCCCGTGCTGGATGCGACGGGTCGTCTCGTGCTGCCGGGGTTCGTCGACCCGCACACCCACCTCGGGGTGCACGCCGAGGGTGAGGGGTGGCACGGCGCGGACGTCAACGAGAAGGGCGAACCCCGCGGTGCCCGGTTGCGGTCCTGGGACGGTGTGGATCCTGCCGACCGCGGGTTCGCCGACGCACTCTCGGCCGGGGTGACGACGGTGGCGATCCTGCCCGGATCGGCCAACGTCATCGGCGCCCAGACCGCGGCACTCAAGACGTGGGGTGGCAGCGTCGAGAAGATGATGCTGCGCGCGCCGATCGGGGTGAAGAGTGCGCTGGGGGAGAACCCGCGCCGAGGTGGGGGTTCGGCGCCGACGACGCGCATGGGGGTCGCGGCGGTGTTGCGGGACGCGTTCGCTGCGGCGCAACGATTCTCGGCCGGACGTGCTCGAGCGCTGACGAACGGCGAGATCATCGACCCCTCGACCGACCGCGACCGTGACGCCGAGGTCCTCGCCCGCGTCCTGGCCGGTGAGATCGTCTGGCAGCAGCACGCCCACCGCGCCGACGACATCGCCACGGCAGTCCGCATCGCGGAGGAGTTCGGGTACCGCCTCGTTCTCAACCACGTCACCGAAGGCCACCTGGTGCTCGACCTGCTGGTCGAGAAGCAGTTGCCCGCGGTCGTCGGCCCGCTGCTCACGTCGCGTTCCAAACCCGAACTGCGCAACCGTTCCCTGCGGGTGCCGGGCCTGCTGGCCGGGGCGGGGTTGCAGATCGCCCTCACGACCGACCACCCCGTCGTCCCGATCCAGTTCCTGCCCGTGTCGGCGACGCTCGCGGTGAAGGAGGGCCTCGATCCCGACGAGGCGTTGCGGGCGCTGACGCTCAACCCCGCCCGGATCCTCGGTCTCGACGACCGCGTGGGGTCACTGGCCCCCGGGTTGGACGCCGACCTGGTCATCTGGTCGGGGGAGCCGCTCGACGTCATGTCGCGCGCGCTCGACGTCGTCGTGGCGGGTCGCCCGGTCTATCGCTGGCGCGAGGGCGGTGAGGTCCTCGACACGGGCGGGCGCTGGCAGCCGTCGTGACCCGGGCCCGGTGACCGGCACTCCTCCCTGACGGGCCGGGACCGGAGCCCGACCCCACACTGTCCGGGTGCCCCTGCAGCTGCTCCTGGTCCTGTTGGGCGCGCTCGCCCTGACCATCGTGTCCGTCCGTCGTGGGTGGCAGGCCCCGTTGGTGCTCGCCTTGGCGGGCGGCGGGCTGTCCTTCGTTCCGGGTCTGCCCCGACTGGAGCTGGAACCGGACGTCATCCTCTCCGTCGTCCTGCCCCCGTTGCTCTTCTCCACCACCACCGACTTCTCCTGGCGCGGTTTCGTGCGCCGGTGGCGTTCCATCGCGAATCTCGGGGTGCTGCTGGTGGTGGTGACGACCGCGGTCGTCGG
>JBPBQU010000338.1:0-1711 GCA_050955085.1 Janthinobacterium lividum
AGGTCACCCTGTGCCCCTAGCGGATCGGGGTCATCACCGCAGCCGTCCTCGTCGTCCTACACCTCGAACACGACCGCACCACGTGACAGTCAGCGACCATCACGCCGCTACTGAGAAGGGCTCAGTGCGCGACGTGGGGTGATCTTACGGCTGTCGGGTAACCGGAAGAGTTGGGTGGCGGGACCGAGTCTTGTCCTTGCCGAGCGGAAGCAGATACCGTCGTCGGGGGTCCCTAGGCCTGGGGAGCAGGCAGGTAGCCTGCCGCTCCTGACCGTCGAGAGGAGAGAACCCTGATCGACGACGAGGGCTGTGGCCAGATGATGTGGGAGTAGTCGCAGGTCCAACCCCCGATTGGTCGGCTTTCGTCGGAGGACCGCTGTGGAGTGACGCCAGCTCAACTGCGACATCGATGTCGCATGGGGGCAACGATGAGGGTCGTATTCGCCCCGGGAGCTGCCTTCGGGGTCGCTCGTGGTGGTGGCAATCAACCACCTCGCTGCTGCCAGAGGAGGGTGTCGAGCATGGCCGCGGCCCCACCGAGCTGTGGTCAGGCGAGCCTGCCCGGAGGCGTTGGTAGTCCGGGGTTGCCGGAGGGCGTCACCGCGGTGCGGCAGGGTGCTACAGGACCGCGACGAGGCGACCATCGAGGTCGCCCACGTACGCTGAAATCGTCACCGCGGACGCTGCTGCGGGCATCAGCTCCGTGCGTCACCTGCTGCTGGTGTCGAGCTACCCACGCTAGATCGGGCAGGCCTGTCGGACTTCGGCGACGGCTGCCCCGCTGCGGTCCTCGACGTTGATCCCGTTGCCGGCAACGCGGCCAGGCACCCCCGGCACCGTGGACGAACCAATGAGAGGCTGGGTCCAGTGACCGGCACCTTCTTCAGCGGTATGCGCACCATGGCCCACGGCGCACGCGACGAACCGCGCCTGTTCTCCATCGCCATCGTCGGATCGGTGGTCTACGGCGCGGGCACCGCCGCCTCCGGGTGGCTGGTGGGACGGGTGACCAACCGGGTGATCGTCCCCGCCGTCACCGGGTCCGCCCCGGTGAGCACCGCCGACGTGTGGCTGGCCGGGGTGACGCTGATGGCCGTGACCGTGGTGACCGTCGCCGGGATCCTCGTGCGGCGCGTCTGGGCCGGGGCCGTCGCTTTCGCCCTGCAGGCCCGCTACCGCCGCTGGCTGGCGCGTCGCTACCTCGAACTGCCACTGGCCTGGCATCACGCCCACCCCGCCGGCCGGTTGCTCGCGACGGCCGGGTCGGATGTGGAAGCCACCTGGCAGGCCATGTTCGTGCTGCCGTTCGCGCTCGGTGTCGTCGTCCTCATCGTCGTGGCGGGGGTGGCGATGGCCGCCGCGGATCCGGTGCTGGCCGCGGTCGGTCTGTTGGTGCTGCCGGCCCTGCTCGCCGCGAACATCGTCTACCAGCGCCGGATGTCCCCACTCGTCACCCGCGTGCAGCAGTTGCGCGGGGAGGTGTCGACCACCGCGCACGAGAGTTTCGAGGGTGCGCTCGTCGTGAAGACCCTCGGGCTGGCCGACGAGGAGGTCGACCGGTTCCGCGCTGACGCGCAACGCCTGCGCGACGCCAACGTGGCCGCCGGGCGCACCCGCGGTGCGTTCGAGCCGATCATCGAGGCGCTGCCCAGCCTCGGCACCCTCGTGGTGCTCACGGTCGGGGCGGTTCGCGTCTCCGACGGTGCCGTCG
>JBPBQU010000339.1:0-1690 GCA_050955085.1 Janthinobacterium lividum
CAGACCGCCCTTGGACGCCTCCGCGACGGCGCCCGCCACGATCCGGCGGAACAGGTCCGCCTTCCACGGCAACGCCGCCCCACCCCCCTTGCGGGTGACCTTGGGAACGGGACAACCGAAGTTCAGATCCACATGGTCGGCAAGTTCCTCGGTCACGACCATCCGTACGGCGGCCGCCACGGTGGCGGGGTCGACCCCGTAGAGCTGAAGGCTGCGTGGGCGCTCCGTCTCGGCGAAGGTCACCAGGCGCATCGACTCCGGCGTCCGCTCCACCAACGCCCGCGAGGTGATCATCTCGCTGACGTAGAAACCCTGCCCCTGTTCGCGGCACAACTGGCGGTAGGCCGCGTTGGTGATACCCGCCATGGGCGCGAGGACCACGGGCGTCGCGGAGACGTGCTGCCCGATCCGTAGGGGGGCGACAACGGGGATCTGCGCCCCGGGGGTCGCGGCGATGGTCGGTGCGCTCACACCCCCATTGTGACGGCCAGCGCCCTGGCGCAGCTGCCGAAGTCGGTGTCGGGCTCGGGGACGGCCAGTACGGGGCACGGCGCGTCGAGCACGACGAGACGCGCCCGGCCTCCCAGCAGGTCCTCCACTCCGCGCCGGCGCAGGCCCATGACCAGCAGTTGGGCATGGCCCCGTTCGGCGAGGTCGAGGACGGCCTCGACGACGTCTGCCCCCTCGGGTTGCGGCAGCAGCACCCGATAGGCGACGCCACTGTCGCGCGCCAAGGCCAGGACGCCGTCCGGCAGCGGGGCACCCGCGACCACCACGAGAGGACAGTGCCGCATGCGGGCCTGTAGCAAGGCCTCGAGGACGGCGTGCTCGTCACCCGGTTCGTAACCGGCCACGACGGCGGCAGGGGTGTCCGGCCCGCCGCCGGCGGACCCACTGGTGAACGAGCCGGTGCTGGCTGACATGGAACGCTCCCTCGCGTCGATCGGACCCGTCACCGCAGCGTAGGAACGATGCAAGCGCTTGCGCAAGCGCTTGTCGTACGATGTTGCCGGACTGTGACGAAAGCGAATCGAAAAAGGTGGGCTCGTGGTGACGATGGCCGACGTGGCGCGCCTGGCCGGGGTCAATGCCTCCACGGTGTCGCACGTCCTGAACGGCACCCGGGCCGTGAGTGGCCCCACGCGGGACGCCGTGCTCTCCGCGATCGCGTCGACGGGATACCGGCAGAACACCCTCGCCCGCTCGCTCGCCCGGTCCTCGACGACCACGCTCGGGCTCGCGAGCCGGTTCGTGTCCAACCCTCACTTCGCCGATCTCGTGACGTCGATCGAGCAGGCCGCCAGGGCTGCGGACTACACGCTCGTCCTGGCCGACACCCACGACGACCCCGCGGAGGAGTTACGCGTCCTGCACGAACTCGCCGGCCGCCGCGTCGACGGTGTTCTCCTCGCACCCTCGGCCCACGCCGAGGCGGAGGCCCTGCCGTTCCTGGCCAGCACCCGGTTGCCGACCGTGCTCCTCGACCGTTTCGCCGACGTGGACCTCGACCAGGTGGCCCCGGAGAACATCGACGCCACCGCCACCCTCACCGCCCACCTCGCCGAGCGTGGGCACCACCGCATCGCCTTCCTCGCCGGACAGGAGGGGTTGAGCTCGACCTCGGAACGACTCGAGGGGTTCCAGCGGGTGGTCCGCTCCCACCGCCTCGACGGCTTGGTCCTGAACGGCG
>JBPBQU010000340.1:0-1685 GCA_050955085.1 Janthinobacterium lividum
GGGCACCCCGTGCGCGTTCGTCCACCCGGATGGACGCGACGGGCGTGACATCGCGTCCCCGTTCCCTGCTCGTGCAGGGGGCGCTCTCCTCGGTCCGCCCGTGCCCACGGGCGGCGGAGTGCGCCGTCGGGGGCCAGGCGCCACGGGCCGTCCGGCCTGCAGCGAACAACCGATCGGCTCTCGATGACCGAGGGCCGACACGAGGAGGATCACCCATGGCCGTCGTGACGATGCGCCAGCTGCTCGAATCCGGTGTGCACTTCGGGCACCAGACCCGCCGCTGGAACCCCAAGATGAAGCGCTTCCTGTTCACGGAGCGCAACGGCATCTACATCATCGACCTGCAGCAGTCGCTGTCCTTCATCGACCGCGCCTACGACTTCGTGAAGGAGACCGTCGCCCACGGCGGGTCCGTCATGTTCATCGGCACGAAGAAGCAGGCCCAGGAGTCCATCGCGGACCAGGCCCGCCGGGTCGGTATGCCCTTCGTGAACCAGCGCTGGCTCGGCGGGATGCTGACCAACTTCTCCACCGTCTCCAAGCGGATCGCGCGGCTGCGTGAGCTCGAGGACGTCGACTTCGACGACGTCCCCGGTTCCGGCCTCACGAAGAAGGAGCTGCTCGTCCTGCGTCGCGAGAAGGACAAGCTGGCCAAGACCCTGGGCGGGATCCGGGAGATGACCAAGGTGCCGTCGGCGGTCTGGATCGTCGACACGAACAAGGAGCACCTCGCGGTCGACGAGGCGAAGAAGCTGAACATCCCCGTCGTCGCGATCCTCGACTCCAACTGCGACCCCGACGACGTCGACTACCGCATCCCCGGCAACGACGACGCGATCCGTTCCGTCACGCTGCTGACCCGGGTCATCGCCGACGCCGTCGCCGAGGGCCTGCAGGTCCGCCACGGCGGGCGTTCCGACGCCGACTCCGACGGTGAGCCGTTGGCCGCGTGGGAGGAAGACGTCCTCGCGGGGCACGAGAACGAGCAGTCCGGTGGGTCCGAGAGCACTGCGAGCGCCGAGGCGTCCACCGCACCCGAGGTCGACGAGGCCGCGGCCGCGGAAGGGCAGCCCGCCGAGGCAGCGGTCGAGGCACTCGACGCTCCCGCCGAGGAGCCCACGGAAGCACCGGCCGAGGCCTGACCTCGTGACGCCCCGGGTCCTCGGTGGCCCGGGGCGTCGCCACGTCCGGCGCCTGCCGGACGAGGCGCACACCGGACGGTGCTGACGTCCGGTCGAGTCGAAGAACCTGACGAAAGGAACGACCGTGGCCGCGTACACCGCTGCTGACGTCAAGGCGCTGCGTGAGAAGACCGGCGCCGGCATGCTCGACTGCAAGAACGCCCTGGTCGAGGCCGAGGGTGACTTCGAGAAGGCCATCGAACTGCTCCGCATCCGCGGGCAGAAGGGCGTGACCAAGCGCGAGGGTCGCGACGCCTCCAACGGGCTCGTCGCGGTGAGCGTCGACAACGGTGCCGAAGGTGGCGTGGGGGTCCTCGTCGAGGTCAACTGCGAGACCGACTTCGTCGCCAAGAGTGCGGGTTTCGTCGCCCTCGCCCAGCAGGTCCTCGACCAGGCCGTCGCCGTGAAGACCGCCGATGCCGAGTCGCTGCTCGCCTCCGACCTGGGGGGCAAAACGGTCAAGGAGGTCCTCGACGAGGCCAACGCGACCATGGGCGAGAAGAT
>JBPBQU010000341.1:0-1632 GCA_050955085.1 Janthinobacterium lividum
CGGGGTCGGGGTCGGGGTCGGGGTCGGGTGGCCGGGTGGCCGGGTTGCGGGTCAGTCCTCCGGCGAACCGTTCACCGCCGCACCCCGGGAGCGGCACGAGCGGTGCAGGACCACCCGCGCCTGCGTCCGGTTGGTGGCCAGCAGGGTCTCCGGGGCGACACCGGTCATCCAGTCGACGACCGCGACCGAGGGGTCGAGGAAGGCTCGTTCCAGAACGGCGCTCTCCAGCAGACGTCCCGGTGCGTAGCGGGCCCATCGCGTGTGGAAGCGTCCTTCGAGGATGCCGTAGGAGGAACCGTCGCGGACACCGATGACGTAGGCGACCAGTTCCTCGCTGCCATTACCGGGGGTGGTATCGCCGCGGGTGTCAGGGGTGTGGGGGTCCCCGGTGGTGTGCAGCGTGCTCAGCTCCAGGAGATCGTCGCGGGCGAGTTCGCGCAGGCGTCGTGACCAGGTGGCCAGCCCGGCCGGGGTGTCCAGGGAGCACACCAGGCCGTGCGCTTCGTCCCGGTCGCGGTAGGCGAGTTCGAGCTCGGGCAGGGCGGCGATGATCTCCTCGGGATCCCGCGTGACCCCGGCGCGCAGTTCGATCCCGTCGGCAGCCAACCGGTTGTGCGCCTTGCGCAACGTCTTGCGGACGTTGCCGGAGAACAGGGGCAGCGACGGGTCCGCCGGCCGCTCCAGCAGCGGGACGGGGATGCTCGTCTCGACGCGGGCGTCGGCTGCCCAGGCCATCGCGAGCAGCAGGTCGTCGGGCACCAGCTCGCCCAGGTGCAGGTCGCAACCCCGGACGTCGGCCTCGCTCGCCACGGCCCGACCGAGTTCGGTGGCGGCGGAGTCGTCCAGGGCGGCCACGGCCGCGCGGTAACCACCGCCCCCGACCATCAGGAGCGCCCGGCGCTCGCCACCCTCGAAGGTGTCCACGAGGACCGCCGCGGCTCGCAGCCCTTCGGCGACATCGCTCACCAGGACGGCCCAGACGGCCGCGGGTGCCGCGATCCCGAGGCCGGCCCGTAACCAGGCGCCACCGGCGGTGGCCGGCACCTCACAGCGTTGCGTCAGGGCGATGATCTCGTCGAGGGCAGCTTCGACGGCGGCGCGGCCGGTGAGGACGCTGCTGAGGAGTTCGACGGCGCGCCGGGTCCCCCCTCCCGCCCGAGGCGCAGTGGTGGTGCCGGTGTTGGTGTCGGGCTGGTGCATCACGCAATTCCTACGGTTCGGAGGGGATCGTTGGTTCGGTGCCGGTGGAGCCAGTTGTCGAGTTCGGTGGGCGGCAGGGCCCGCGCGTAGTACCAGCCCTGGAGGACGTCGCAGCCGGCTGCGGCCAGTTCCCGGCGGGTGTCCTCGTCCTCGACCCCTTCGGCCACCAGGCGCAGACCGAGAGAGTGGGCGAGGACGATCGTCGACTGGACGATGGCCAGTGCCCGGGGGTCCGCCGCCAGGTCGGTGAGAAATGATTTGTCGAGTTTGAGGTCGTCGATGGGTAACTGCCGCAGGTAGGCCAACGAGGAGTACCCGGTGCCGTAGTCGTCGACGGCGATGCGAATCCCCTGGTCGCGCAAACCCTGCAGGATGAATCGCGCGCGTTCCGGGTCGACCATCAGGAAGTCTTCGGTGATCTCGATCTCGAGG
>JBPBQU010000342.1:0-1627 GCA_050955085.1 Janthinobacterium lividum
GCACCGACATCGACACCCACGGCACCGAGGTGGCCACGGTGATCGCCGGTGCCTTCGGCAACACCTACGGGGCGGCGGGCGTCGCACCGGACGTCGACGTCCTCTCGGTCCGGGTCTGCGCACCGGCGGGTTGCCGAAGCGATGCCGTCGCGCGCGGCATCATCTACGCAGCCGACGCGGGAGCCGACGTCATCAACCTCTCCCTGGGTGGGGACGAGAACGCGGTGACCGCGGACGCGGTCGCCTACGCACTGGGTAAGGGGTGCGTCGTCGTGGCGTCGGCCGGTAACTCGGGGGATACGGGCAACGCGACGGAATACCCCGCGTCCTACCCCGGGGTGCTCTCGGTGTCCGCGGCAGCGCTCGACGGCACCGCCGCAGCGTGGGCCGAGCACAACAGCGACGTCGACCTCACCGCACCGGGTGAGGAGATCCCCGCCGGCCAGCCCGCCGCTCAGAACTACGCCTACGTCGCGGCCTCGGGGACGTCGTTCTCCGCTCCGCAGGTCTCGGCCGCGGCGGCACTCGTCCGCTCGGTCGCCCCCTCGGCGACTCCCGCCCAGGTGGGGACCTGGCTCACCAGTACGGCCTCTCCACGCAGCAGCTGGCCGGCCGGGTACGGCACCGGCATGTTGGACGTCGCCGCCGCGGTACAGGCCGCCACGGTGATGACGCCCGCTCCGGCGACGCCGACCATCGAGCGCCGGTATCGCCGGGTGAATCCAGCACCACTGTTCTGACACCCGACCCGAGACCACCAGTTCGCCGTCATCGTCTCGGCTGCCCGGTCACCGGACGCAGGACACCTCGACGACTTTCGTGACCGGGCAACCAGTCGCGGCCGGATCGCACAACGGCGACGGCGCCTCAGTACCCCGCGTCGAGATCCACGACCCCCACGAGGTCGTCACCGGCCGCGAACCGGCGGACATTCTCCGACACCCGGTTCGCCAACGCGGCGCCCTGCAGCTGCGGCGGGTTGGCGACGTGCGGGGTGATCAGACAGTTCGGCGCACTCCAGAGCGCCGAGTCGGCCGGTAGCGGTTCGGGGTCGGTGACGTCGAGCGCGGCACCGGCGATCACCCCGTCCCGCAGCGCCGTCACCAGCGCGTCGGTGTCGACGAGGGAACCTCGGGCGATGTTGACGAGCCAACCTGCAGCCCCCAGCACGGCGAGCTCGTCCTCCCCCACGAGTGCGTTGGTCTCGTCGGTCGCAGGGGCGGCGAGGATCACATGGTCGGCCCGTTCCCAGACCTCACCGACCCGGGAGGCAGGCAGCGTCTCGAGCGCACCGTCGACCGCGATCCCCCGCCGCGTCACGGCGATGACCTCCGCCCCCAGCGCGCTCAGCGCCGGGATCATGGCCCGGCCGATCCCGCCCGCACCGACGATCGCCACGGTCGTCCCGCGCAGGGTCGTCTGCGGGGAGGCGGACGCCTCGGCGTCCCAGCTGGACGCGCGGGCCGAGACGAGCAACCCGCGTACCCCGGCGAGCAACAAAGCGACGGCGTGCTCCGCCACCGCGTCGGAGTAGGCACCCGTGGCGGAGGTCCAGGTGCGGCCGGTGTCGAGGCGTCCGGAGGCGAACCACGACTCGATGCCCGCCGAGGGCAACTGCACCCACCGC
>JBPBQU010000343.1:0-1625 GCA_050955085.1 Janthinobacterium lividum
CGCCGGACTTCCTGGGCCACACGTTCGCGGTGCACGACGGCCGCAAGCACGTCCCCGTCTTCGTCACCGAGGCGATGGTGGGGCACAAGCTCGGCGAGTTCGCGCCCACGCGCACGTTCCGCGGTCACGAGAAGGACGACCGCAAGGGGCGTCGTCGCTGACCACCGTGTCAGCGCCGTCGCCAGCCCGAGCAAGTGACCGAACGCCAGTCGCGAGACTGAGACCAGAAGGCAGGACAGGGATGGAAGCCAAGGCGCAGACGCGGTACCTCCGCGTCACGCCCCAGAAGGCGCGCCGAGTCGTCGACCTGATCCGGGGCAAGAAGGCCAACGAGGCCATCGCCGTGCTCTCGTTCGCCCCCCAGGCGGCCGCCGAGCCGGTGCTCAAGCTCGTCGAGAGTGCGATCGCCAACGCGCGGTTCCTCGCCGACAAGCACTCCGAGGGCTTCGACCAGAACGACCTCGTCGTGCAGAGCATCTCCGTGGACGAGGGGCCGACGATGAAGCGCTTCCGTCCCCGCGCCCAGGGACGCGCAGGTCGCATCCTGAAGCGCACGAGCCACATCACCGTGGTCGTCGCGCCCGCGGTTCCGGGCGCCAAGAAGACGAGGAGGACCCGCTAGTGGGACAGAAGGTCAACCCGCACGGGTTCCGACTGGGCATCACCACCGACCACTCCAGCCGGTGGTTCGCCGACTCGACCAAGACGGGTCAGCGCTACGCCGACTACGTGAAGGAAGACGTCGCGATCCGCAGGCTCATGTCCAAGGGCATGGAGCGGGCCGGCATCTCCAAGGTCGAGATCGAGCGGACGCGCGACCGCGTCCGCGTCGACATCCACACCGCCCGGCCGGGCATCGTCATCGGCCGTCGCGGCGCGGAGGCCGACCGCATCCGCGGCGAGCTCGAGAAGCTCACGGGCAAGCAGGTGCAGCTGAACATCCTCGAGGTGAAGAACCCCGAGGTGGACTCGCAGCTGGTGGCCCAGGGCATCGCGGAGCAGCTCGCCAGCCGCGTCTCGTTCCGCCGCGCCATGCGCAAGGGCATGCAGACGTCCCTGCGCTCCGGCGCCAAGGGCATCCGGGTCCAGTGCTCCGGTCGCCTCGGCGGCGCGGAGATGAGCCGGTCGGAGTTCTACCGCGAGGGCCGTGTGCCGCTGCACACCCTGCGCGCGAACATCGACTACGGCTTCTACGAGGCCAAGACGACCTTCGGCCGCATCGGCGTGAAGGTCTGGATCTACCACGGTGACGTCACCAGCCGTGAGCTCGCCCAGTCGCAGGCGGCCGCTCCCCGGGCGCCCCGTCGCCCTGAGCGCGGTGACCGTCCCGAGCGCGCCGGCGCCCCCCGGCGTCGTCCCACCGAGACCAGCGCGCCCGTGGCCGAGGCCGCGGCCGGCGCTGCCGCGCCCACCGGTGAGGCGGCTGCCCTGCCCGTCACCGGCAAGGGCTCGAACGGAACGGAGGCCTGAGTCGTGCTCATCCCGCGGCGAGTCAAGCACCGCAAGCAGCACCACCCCACGCGGCGTGGTGCGGCTTCCGGCGGCACGCGCGTGACGTTCGGCGAGTACGGGATCATGGCGGTGGAGGGCGGATACGTCACCAACCGCCAGATCGAGTCGGCCCG
>JBPBQU010000344.1:0-1623 GCA_050955085.1 Janthinobacterium lividum
GCTGGGTTGTATCGATGTAGAGGGGTGGCTCGATGACTGCTCGGGTGGTCCTGAGCATCGCCGGGAGCGATCCCAGTGGTGGGGCCGGGATCCAGGCGGACCTCAAGACGTTCGGGGCCCTGGGAGTGTTCGGCACGAGCGTGCTCACCGCGCTGACGGCGCAGAACACGCGCGGCGTGTTCGGTGTGCACCCGGTCCCGGCGGGTTTCGTCGCCCGCCAGCTCGACGTCCTGCTCGACGACGTCGAGGTGCACGCCACCAAGATCGGCATGCTGGCCGGTGCCGACATCGCCAGGGTGGTCGTGGACGTCCTGTCGCGGTGTGCCGTGGGTCCTGTGGTCCTCGACCCCGTGATGGTCGCCACCAGTGGGGACCGGCTGCTGGACACCGAGGCCGTCGCGGTGGTGCGTGACGACCTGCTCCCGCTGGCCGATCTCGTGACCCCGAACGTGCCCGAGGCGGCGGTGTTGCTCGGGGTCGACCCCGCGCGCGGGTTGCCGGAGATGATCGAGCAGGCCGAGGAATTGCTGCGGCGCAGCGGGACCGCGGTCCTGCTCAAAGGCGGCCATCTCGACGGGGTGGACAGCGTCGATCTCGACGGGGTGGACAGCGTGGATCTCGACGGGGCGGACAGCGTCGATGTCCTGGCGACGACGGAGGGGACCCGGTTGATCAGCCGTCCGCGGGTGGCCACGACCGCGACGCACGGCACGGGGTGCACGCTGTCCGCCGCGATCGCCGCACTCGCCGCCCTCCGCCCGGTGGTGCAGACCGGTCGGGACGATGTCGGGTGGGATGACGTCGTCGAGGACGCGCGTGACTACCTGCAGGGGGCGTTGGCCGCGGGTGTCGACCTCGGCGTCGGACACGGCCACGGACCCGTCGACCACTTTCACCGGCAGTTCCCCACCCGCGCACGGAGGACGACATCATGAGTTTCACCGAGGCGGCATGGCAGCGCACCACGAACCTGCGTACGGCGATCGAGGGTTCGCAGTTCCTGCGCGACCTGGGTGCGGGAACCCTCGACGCGGCGACCTTCAGGCACTACCTGGAACAGGACGTCCTCTACCTCGCCGGGTACGGGCGCGCGCTCGCACTGCTCGCGGCGCGCGCGCCGGACGTCGAGAGTTGCGGGTTCTGGGCGGGTTCGGCGCAAGGGGCATCCCTGGTCGAGACGTCGTTGCACGCCGACCTGCTCGGCTCGGGTGCACTGCCCGCGGGTGACGCGGAACCCGTCGCCTCCCCGACGACGCGCGGGTACGTCTCCTACCTGCTCGCGACCGCGGCCACCGCGCCGTACCCCGTCGCCGCGGCCGCGGTGCTGCCGTGTTTCTGGGTCTACGCCGACGTCGCGAGTCGCCTGGCCCGTTCTGCTGCCGACGTGCTGAGGGCTGGGGTGGATCACCCGTACGCCCGCTGGATCGCGACCTACGACGCGGCGGAGTTCCACACCTCGGTGGCGACGGCCCGCGCGCTGGTCGACGCGGCCGCGCAGGGTTGTTCGGATCTCGAACCCCTGCACGAGGCGTTCGCCCTGGCGACCCGTTACGAGTTCCTGTTCTGGGAGACCGCCCTCACCCACGAGGACTGGCCGCTGCCCATCTGACCCCTGCTCCCGCC
>JBPBQU010000345.1:0-1611 GCA_050955085.1 Janthinobacterium lividum
ACCGTGCACTACGACGACGACGGTCGTCGCCAGTTGACCTGGCCGACGACCCGCGTCTCCTACGCCCGGTTGCCCGACGCCCCCCGCGACGTCCTCCTCGTGCGGGGGATCGAACCGTCGATGCGGTGGAAGACGTACTCCCAAGAGGTGGTGTCGCACGCCCGTTCCGTGAGCGCGAGCCTCGTGGTCACGCTGGGCGCGCTGCTGGCCGACGTGCCGCACACGCGGCCGTTACCGGTGACGAGCAGCAGCGACGACGAGGAGTTGAGCGAGAAGTACGACATCGAGCCGTCGCATTACGAAGGCCCCACGGGCATCGTCGGGGTGGTCCAGGACGCGGTGGCCCGCGCGGGCATCGCGTCGATGTCGTTGTGGGCCGCCGTACCGCACTACGTGGGCCAGCCGCCGTCGCCCAAGGGGACGCTCGCCCTGCTGCACCGCATCGAGGAGATCCTCGATGTCTCCATCCCCCTGGAGGACCTCCCCGAGGATGCCCGCGCCTGGGAGCGTGGGGTCGACGAACTCGCGAGCGAGGACTCCGAGATCGCCGAGTACGTGCAGCAGTTGGAGGAGGCCAAGGACACGGCCGAGCTCCCCGAGGCCTCCGGTGAGGCCATCGCCCGCGAGTTCGAGCGTTACCTGCGCCGGCGCGACGACCCGCCGCGTCGCGGTTGACGCCCATTCGGGGGACATCTTCGTAACTCCCGGACGTGCGCGGCACCTACCCGTGATGATTCGCGGTGAGCCCGGATCGCCCGGGCAGTTCCAGAGGGGTGCACGTCCCATGAGTTTTGCCGAAGCCATCAAGTCTGGTTTCAATCATTACGCCACGTTCTCCGGCCGCGCCCGGCGTTCCGAGTACTGGTTCTGGACGTTGTTCACCGTCCTCGTCGCCATCGTGGCGTCGGTGCTGGACCGGACCTTCGGGAGCACCTACGCCAACGACACCACCGGGGTGGTCGGGACCGTGACGAGTCTCGCGCTCCTGGTGCCGGGACTGGCCATGTTCTGGCGTCGGATGCATGACATCAACAGGTCCGGCGCGTGGTTGTTCTGCCTGCTGATCCCGGTCGCGCAGTTCGTGTTCGCCATCATCTTCATCGTGTGGGCCTGCAAGCAGAGCCAGCCGGAGGCGAACCGCTTCGGTGCCCCGCCGAAGGCCGCGCTCTACCGCTGATCCCGCAGCCGCTCCCGCTACGGTGAGCGCGTGAGCTGGCGATTGGCAACACCCAGGGTCCTGGTCGTGGACCTGGACGGCAGCAAGGGCAGTACGGTGCGCGCCCGCACGGGGGCGATGGTCGCCTACGAAGGCGACGTGCAGTTCAAGAACTCCGGCCTGGGCGGTGGGGGCGGTCTGCGCGCGGCGTTGAAACAACGGGTGAGCGGAGAATCGTTGTCCCTGATGGACGTCACCGGTCGCGGGACCGTCCACTTCGCCCAGGCCGCAGGCCACGTTCTCGTCCTGGACCTGGCGGGCGAGGTCCTCAAGGCTGAGTCGGAGGGGTTGCTCTGCCTCTCCGACGGGTTGGCCACCGACGTCACCTTCATCGGCCTGCAGGGTGCGTCGAGCGGGCAGGGGTTGTTCACCACGACGATCACCGGCCACGGGCA
>JBPBQU010000346.1:0-1607 GCA_050955085.1 Janthinobacterium lividum
GGCGTCCTCGACGTCCTCCCGGGTGATTCCGAGCAGGGGCAGGACGGCGTCGAGGTAGGGGACGTTGAGCGCGGCGTCGGCCTGCTCGCGCACCACGGGTTTGGCGTTGAAGGCGATGCCCAGTCCCGCGGCAGCGATCATGTCCAGGTCGTTGGCGCCGTCACCGATGGCGACCGTGCGGTGCAACGCCAGCCCTTCGGCGGCGGCGAACTCCCGCAGTGCACGAGCCTTCGCGGCTCGATCCACGACGGGGCCCACCACCCGCCCGGTGAACCTGCCGTGCACCACCTGCAACCGGTTGGCGCGCACGTGGGCGATGCCGAGTTCGGCGGCCAGCGGTCCGACGACCTCCAGGAATCCGCCGGAGACCAGCGCGAGGGTGAAACCGAGGCGGTGCAGCGTGCGGCAGAGGGTGCGCGCCCCGGGGGTGAGTTCGACCGCTTCGCGGACCGTCTCGATGACGTCGACGCTCAACCCCTCGAGGCATGCGACGCGTTCACGCAACGAGGCGGCGAAGTCGAGCTCGCCGCGCATGGCCCGTTCGGTGACGGCGGCCACCTCGGCCTCACGGCCGGCGTGCGCGGCGAGGAGTTCGATGACCTCCTGGCGGATGAGGGTGGAATCCACGTCCATGACCACCAGGCGGCGCCCCATCCGGGCCAACCCGCCGGGGGAGACAGCCGCGTCGAGGCCGTGTCGCGCGGCTTCCACCGCGAGGGTGCGGCGCAACGCGAGGACGTCGGCGGGCGTCGCGTGCGTGGAGACGTCGAGCTCCACGCTGGTCACCGGGGTCGAGGACATCCGCCGGATGCGGTCGACGTTGGCACCGTGCTCGGCGAGGACGGCGGTGATGCGGGCGATCGCGGCCGGCAGCAGCGGGGCGCCCAGCAGGGTCACGTGCAGGCGGCGTGGGCGGTGGGTGACGTCGTAGGGGGGAGGCGTGGACCACGTGACCTGCAGGTCGCTGCCCTGCCCCAGCGGGGCGAGCGCGCCCGACACGACATCGGGTCCGGGATCGGAGATGAGCGCCGTGAGGGTGAGGACACCACCGACGACGACCTGCTCGAGGTCCACCACCTCCACCGACGTGGTGGCGAGGGCGGAGAACAGCGCCGAGGTGACGCCCGGGCGATCGGTGCCGGTCACCGTCACCAGGATCTGCGGGGAGGGGGTGTCGTTGCGGGGCGGCGGCACGTGGCCAGGCTAGCCGCGTACCGCCGTCGCACTCGAACCTCGACCTGCGGCGGGGTCCAGGCCCTGCGGTTCAGGCCCTGCGGCCCAGACCCTGCGGCTCAGGACGTACGGCTCAGGAGATGGCGGCGTTCTTCTCGTCGCGCCAGGCCAGCCAGTCCGCGAGGTGGGAGAGGTCGTAGTCGGGACCGCCCGCGGACAGCGTCACGAGCCGGGTGCCGGCGGCGTAGAGGGCCTCCCCGGCCACGTCGGGTCGGGCGTCCGCATCGACGGCGGCCGAGCGTTCGATCTCACCCGGGTCGCGCCCGATGGTGGCGCAGTGCCCGTCGAGGACCTCGTGCTTGTGGGCGATGGTCTCGGGGTCACCGAAACCGTGCCAGATGTCGGCGTGCCGGGCGACGATCTTCAGGGTCTTC
>JBPBQU010000347.1:0-1589 GCA_050955085.1 Janthinobacterium lividum
GGTCGTCCCACACGAGGCTCCCGCGCCCGAGGCGGTGGTGTTTGCGGGCGGCGATCGTCGTGCGGTACAGCTCGAGCGTCGATCCGGCCACGCCCTCCTGCGCGGCGACGGACAGTTCTGCCCAGAGCTCGGGTTGCGGCAACCAGGACGCGTCACCCGGGCCGAAACCGTAGGACGGCGCCGCACCCTCCCAGGGGATCGGCACCCGGCACCCGTCGCGGCCCTGGTCGGCGCCGTCGGTGCGGAAGAACGAGGGATCCTGGCGCACCTCGGCAGGCAGCGTGGTGACCTCGGGGAGACCGAGTTCCTCACCCTGGTAGACGTAGGCGCCACCGGGCAGGGCCAGGGTGAACACGGTGGCCGCCCGGGCCCGGCGCAACCCCCGTGCGGCGTCCGGCTGCGGATCGTCCGGGCCCACGCCCTGGGTGGGTTCGCCACCGGCCGGATACCCCAGCCGACTCGCGTGCCGGACCACGTCGTGGTTGGAGAGCACCCACGTCGGGGGTGCGCCGACGCTCGCGTGCGCGGACAACGTGGAGTCGATGACCTGACGCAGATCCGTTGCCCGCCAGGGGGCCCGGAGATAGTCGAAGTTGAAGGCCTGGTGCATCTCGTCATCGCGTACGTAGCGCACCAGACGTTCCGGCGGGGTCACCCACGCCTCCGCGACGAGCATGCGATCCCCCGGGTAGGAGTCCAGGACCTCACGCCATCCGCGGTAGATCTCGTGGACACCCTCCTGGTCCCACATGGGCGGGCGCTCACCCGAGGTCGTCGACCCGTTCAACAAGGTCTGGTCGTGGTCCCATTCGGGCAGTCCGGGGGCCTTGACGAGACCGTGCGCCACGTCGATGCGAAACCCGTCGACCCCACGGTCCAGCCAGAACCGCAGGAGGTCCTCGAACTCGGCGATCACCTCCGGGTTGGACCAGTCGAGGTCGGGTTGGCTGGAGTCGAAGAGGTGCAGGTACCAGCTGCCGTCGTGCACGCGGGTCCAGGCGGACCCGCCGAACACCGAACGCCAGGAGTTCGGCGGCTCGCCGTCTCCGCGACCGTCGCGGAACACATAGCGACCCCGCTCGGCGGATCCCGGACCGGCCGCGAGTGCTGCCCGGAACCAGGCGTGGGCGGCGGAGGTGTGGTTGGGGACGACGTCCATGACGACACGCAGGCCGAGCTCGTGGGCGGTGCGGACGAGGACGTCGAAGTCGTCGAGGGTGCCGAAGAGGGGCTCGATGTCGCGGTAGTCGGCGACGTCGTACCCGGCGTCCTTCTGCGGGGAGGGGTAGACGGGGGAGAGCCAGACGGCGTCGACGCCGAGTCCGGCGAGATGCGGCAACCGGCTCGTGATCCCCGCCAGGTCACCGAGGCCGTCACCGTCGGCGTCGGCGAAGGAGCGCGGATACACCTGGTAGATGACGGCGTCGCGCCACCAGGGTGCCGCGTGCTCGGACGTCGTGGATTGCACCGGGTTGGTCGTCACCGGGCCTATCCTGCCCGCCCGAGGTGTTCCCGCGGTGGCCGCTCAGTCCTCGAACGTGTTGAGCATGCTGTGCGCGGCCCGCTCCAGGTAGTCCCAGAGCAACCCC
>JBPBQU010000348.1:0-1570 GCA_050955085.1 Janthinobacterium lividum
GTGGGCGGCGCCGACGCTGTTCGCGGGGACGTCGCGCAACAACGCGGAGACGACATCCGCCTGCTGACCCGCCTCGAGGACGTCGAGGAGTTCGGCCCGTCCCGTCACCAACCGGTGCGGCAGCAAGGCTCGCGCCCACGCCGGGTCCCGTTGCCGCGCGGCGGCGACGGCCCAACCCTCGAGCAGGGTCGGGCCCCACCCCCCCGTCACCTTCACGGCGAGGACGTCCTGGGCAGTTCCGGTGACGAGCCCACCCCAGTACCGCAGCGGGGTCGCGGCCACGACCTGGCGCAACCAGTGGGCGCGCACACCCTCGGTGCGTGGGTTCTCGTGCGCCCCGAGCACGGCGATACCGTCATGGACCATCCGCTCGTCGCAGTCCAGTGGCGGGGTCACCTCGAACCGACTCCCCCGCAAGGGGTCCACGATCACCTGGACGCAGTCGCGGGCCCGCTGGAGCGCACGCCGGGAATACCCCGAGTCGGGGAGGCGGGCGAGGAGATGTACCGCGGTGTCGCGCGTCGAGTACCGCCGCTCGGCCAGCGCGCGGTCGAGCAGTTCTTCGTCAGCCGTGTCGAGGTGGTCGGCGAACGTGGCGATGAACTGCTCCCGTTCATCCGCGCTGAACTGTGACCAGTCACGAGCCACCAGGTCACGGGCCGCGGCCGGGTCCCGGCGCCGCAGGCCGCGCACGAAGTCCACGCGCTCGGCGAGGCTCCCGTGCTCGAAGCAATCGTCGTCCCCGGTGGCGCGGGCGGCCTGCGGGATCCACGAGGTCCGCGCCCGCGCGAGCCAGCGGCCGCGGGTACCGAGCACCGGGGAGGCCGCGTCGGCCAGCGTGCGATCGCCCGACCCGGCGTCCAGGACGGCCGGCAGCACGGCGGGTGCGAGGACCAATCCACGCCCGGCAGCGAGGCGCAGGAGCTCGACGGCGAGCTCGAACTCGCGGCCGGCGAGCAACGACAGCAGGCTGGCGGCCGCGGCCGACCCGAGCACGGGACGGGTCTCTGGCGCTGCGGGGGCAGGCGGGGGCGTGAGGGGCACCGTGCGCAGTGCGCCCGCCCGTCGGTAGGCCGTGGCCAGCGCGGCCGCGGTCAGCAACCGGGCCGCCTCATCAGCCGCGACCCCCTCGACCTCGTCACCCCCTGGCAACAGGGCGCGGACCTCGGCGGGCAGACCCACCAGGGCGGGCGGGCGCCGGTCGGTGCCGAGGAGAGCGCTGGTCACGAGGTCGTCCCAGCTCATGAGACGGCCCTGTTCACAACGACACCAATCCCTGGTGTGCATCGACCCTCGTCGCAGGACCCGACGTCGCACGTTCCTCGACGACGAGGACGCCCAGCGGCCGCAGACCACGATCGCTGATCTCCCCCGTCACCGTGACGGGGTGGCCCCCGGAGACCGCGAGCAACCGCCACACGTCCGCACCACCCGGATCGAGGGTCACGGCGATGCCGTCACCCACCAACCGCCAGGGATCGTTCGGCTCGACACCTGGGCAGGGCAGCACCCCGGCGACGACGACGGGCCAGAGCGCCGTCCACGGGTCCGCGGCCACGGCGTCGGCGTA
>JBPBQU010000349.1:0-1537 GCA_050955085.1 Janthinobacterium lividum
CCCGTACCCGCGCCACCGGCGCCGCGGGCACTACCCGCCCCGCCGAAACCGCAGCATTGTTTCGGCCGGTGATCACGGCGTCGACCGCGGCACCCGCGTGGGTGCGGGCCTCCTCGCGGACCTGCGGCGGCAAAGCGAGCACACGATTGGTGCCCGCACCCAACGCCGTCAACCACTGCTGTGGTGTCAACCCGTTCAACGGTGCCTGCACCGCGTTGTACCAACCAAGCGGTTCGTCCCCCACTTGACCCGACACAGCACCAACAGCGCGCAACGCGACGGGTTCATCGCCGGCAGCGTCCACGTCGGAGTCCTCGTCGGAGTCCCCACTGTCCTCCCCGTCGGAGTCCCCGCTGTCCTCCTCGTCGGCGGTGGAAGGTGCATCGCTTGGCAGTTCCCGCGTCTGACGCAACGCGACGTCGCTGTCGTTCAGCAACGAATCGACGAAGACACGATCCTGCGGGGTGATCTCACGGGCGGCGGGGGCGTTGGGATCGTCGATGAGGTTCCAGGCCACGGTGTCGATCAGCGCCGCCCGTATCCAGCCAGCCAGTGCCGCGGTCGGTACCCGTCCCTCCGAAACCGCAGCAGCGTTGCGAGCGGTGATCACACCGGTGAGAGTGGCGCCCGCGCTTATCCGGGCCTCCTCGCGAATCCATGGCGCCAGCACAAGCACGCGAGTGGTGGCCGCACGCAACGCCGTCAACCACTCCTGCGGTGTCAACCCGTTCAACGATGCCCGCCCCGCGTCGTACCAAGCGAGCGGTTCGTCCCCCAGTGGACCCACCCATCGAATGAGAGGGCGCAGCGTCCAATGGAGGTTGTCGATGACGTCGTCGATGTCGTAACGGTCGTAAGCCACGGTGAGCCCGATGTAGTGGGCGACGAGCTCTTCGAATTTGGAGGTGGCCAAAAGGTGGTCGATGTGGAACGGGTTCTCCTGGAGCCAGTTGTGGACCTGGGCGCCGGCGGCGGTGAGCGCGGTCATGGCCTGGGTGAGGACGATGGTGTTGGGGTGGTTGGGATCAGCCCTCCACGCCGGTACCGGACCCAAGAACTGACCAATCGAGAGGGAAAGCTCACGACGGGTCCGTTGGAAATCACGGATGGCGTCGTCGAAGTCTTTGTCGTTAGGCCTATCGAACCAGGCGCCGCCGGTGATGAAGCGGACGCGGCGTTGGGTGACGTCGAAGTGGTCACGGTCGTCCGGATTGTCCTGGAGCCAGGCGTCGATCTGGACGAGGGCGCCGGCGATCTCGGTCCCAGCCCAGATGATGACCGCGATGTCGGTGGGGTCCACGTCGCGCAGGAGGACGCGGACATCTTCGAGGGATTGTCGACTCCCCCAGGAACGCAAGGAGGCATCGCGCCCGACCAATTTGCGGTAGTTGATTCGGGCCACCTGGTTTTCGACCGGATCTTCGGGGGTGCCCAAGATGTCGTGGGACCACGCGGCGATCAGACGCGCCCGAATCCAGCGGTCCACGGTGTAGGCGTCGCCTGGCTGCGCGCGGCCTCGCACGTTGCGGTCCAGGCG
>JBPBQU010000350.1:0-1529 GCA_050955085.1 Janthinobacterium lividum
CGGTGAGCTGCAACGCTTTCGGGCCGTAGGCGGCCACCCAGACCTCGGTCTGGTGTCCGGGTCCGTGGTCCTTCGCCCAGGGGAGGCGGACGGTCTGGCCGCGGTGTTCCACGGCGCGGCCGTTGGACAGCTCGCGGATGACGTTCACGGATTCCCGCAGGGTCGCGAGCGTCGTGGGTTTCCCCGACAACGTACGTACGGCGGAGTCACCGCGGCCGATGCCACAGATCGTGCGTGGGCCGTACATCTCGTTGAGGGTGGCGTACGTGGACGCGGTGACCGACCATTCCCGGGTGGCGGGGTTGGTCACCATGGGTCCCACGATGACCTTGCGGGTGGCCTGCAGGATGGCGGAGTGGATGACGTAGGGCTCCTCCCACAGGACGTGGGAGTCGAAGGTCCAGACGTGGGAGAACCCGTAGGTCTCCGCGAGCCGGGACAGCTCCACCACGCGCGAGGCGGGTGGAGTGGTCTGCAGGACGACACCGAAGTCCATCAGGACCCCTTTCAGCGCAGGTACTGGGACAGGCCCCGGCGGACGAACTGACCGTGGCTCGTGCTTCCGGAATAGACCCCGCGGTCCACCACGATGGAGCCGCGTGACATCACGGTGCGGACCCCGCCGCGTAGCTCGAAACCCTCGAACGCCGAGTAGTCGATGTTCATGTGGTGGGTGGCGGCGCTGATCGTCGTGGTGGCGCTGGGGTCGTAGAGGACGATGTCCGCGTCGGAACCCGGTGCGACAGTCCCCTTCTTCGGATACATGCCGAACATCCGCGCCGGGGTGCTCGAGCAGGTCTCGACCCAGCGCTGCAGCGAGAGGTGCCCGTCGACGACACCCTGGTGGACGAGGTCCATGCGGTGCTCGACCCCGCCCATGCCGTTGGGGATCCTCGAGAAGTCACCCACCCCGAGTTGCTTCTGGTCCTTGAAGCAGAACGGGCAGTGGTCGGTGGAGACGACGGCGAGGTCGTCGGTGCGCAGACCTCGCCACAGATCCGCCGCGTGTGTTTCGTGCTTGGTGCGCAGCGGTGTCGAACAGGCGTATTTCGCGCCCTCGAAACTCCCCGGGCCACCGGCGCCGAGATGGTCCTCCAGCGTCAGGTAGAGGTACTGCGGGCACGTCTCCGCGAACACGTTGCGTCCGCTGCTGCGGGCGGTGGCGATGCGCTCCAGGGCCTGGGTGGCGGACACGTGGACGATGTAGAGCGGGGTGCCACCCGCGACCTCGGCCAGGGCGATCGCCCGGTTCGTCGCCTCGGCCTCCATGGCCGCCGGGCGGGTGAGCCCGTGGAAGACCGGGTCGACGTCACCGCGGGCCAGCGCCTGCTGGACGAGGACGTCGATCGCGGTGCCGTTCTCGGCGTGCATCATGATCGTCGCGCCGTTGTCGGTGGCCCGCTGCATCGCCCGCAGGATCTGGCCGTCGTCGGAGTAGAAGACACCCGGGTAGGCCATGAACAGCTTGAAACTGCTGACGCCCTCGTGGGCGACGAGGGAGTCCATCGCCCGCAACGAGTTCTCGTCCA
>JBPBQU010000351.1:0-1520 GCA_050955085.1 Janthinobacterium lividum
TTTGGCTCCGGCCTCCGTGGCGCCCGCCTGACGGCGCACCAGCGGCTGCGATCCGCTCCCCATCGAGGGGGAGAAGCTGTGGCCCTCGGTGAGGGCCGACAGCGCCTCGGCGGCGAGCGCCGAACGCTGGCGTAGCGCGTCCACGACCGGGCGGGGCGTGGGCGCCTCGACCGGAGCGGCAGCGGGTGCACTCTGGGCGACGGGCTGCTCGGGCGCGGCCTGCACCGAGGTGTCGGAGACGGGCGACGGTGTCCCCGACGTCTCGACGACCGATTCCGGCTGCGCGTCGAGCGCGGACCGCCCCACCGGGGTGGCGCCCTTCTCCGTGCTCTTGCGGGCGGTCCAGAACGCCTCGGCGGCAGTCTGGGGCGGGGTCGCGGACTCACGGACAGGTCGGGGTTTGCGCCCTGCCCTGGGCAGGATGTCCTCGGCCGCGGCACGAGCGTTCGGCGCCTCGGCCTGGCGTTCGCGCTTGGGCATCGAACCGCCCGTTGCGGGCGCGGTGACCGGCGTGAACGCCGTCTCGTCCCCGGTGCCCGGTGCCACCGGAGCGGCCGCCGGTGCCTCCTGCCCGCCCCGCTTACGGCGCGAGGGGAGGTTACGGCCGGGCGCCGTCGACGTGGGGGTGGGGCCGGTGACCGCCTGGTTCGCTGCGGACTGTTCCAGCGTCGCCGACAGGGCGTCGCCGAGACCCTCCGCCGCCAACGGGTTGCTCACGATCGTCGACGGACCCTCGACCTTCGCGGTCGTGCTCGTGTCCGCAGCAGGCTGGCGGGCAGCTCGGGCGGCCGTCCGCGACGGGAGCGCACCGGGTGCCGAGGCCGGGTGAGCCTCGTCGGGCAGTGCCGAGGGCACCACGTCGGAGCCACCGGAGGGGCCCCTCTCGATCGCGGGCCGGCCGGCGTCCAACGCGGCGAGCCCCGGCTGACCGCCCCGGACGCTGCCCGGGGTGAAGAGCGGGGCGAGCAGCAGGAGGGTGACCTTGGTGCCCTGGCCTTCCGCGGTGTCGATGCGGACCTCGACGTCGAGGCGCCCGGCGAGGCGTCCGACGACGTAGAACCCGAGACGCTGGGCGCCGACGATCTCACTGGCCCGGCCACCCGAGATCCGCGAGTTCGCGGCCTCGAGCTCCTCGGCGTTCATGCCGAGGCCGGTGTCGGTGATGGAGACCTCGACACCCCGGTCGGTCTCGGAGGTGGCGACGACGACCCGCGAACCCGGGTCGGAGAATCGCGTGGAGTTCTCCAGAAGTTCCGCGATGAGGTGGGAGAGGGTCAGCGCGAGGTGACCGACGACCGGCGGGTCCACCTGCAGCGAGAGGTCGACGCGGTCGTAGAACTCGATCTCACCGGCCGCGGTGCGGACCACGTCCGACAGCGGCAGCGGACGGCGCAGGCGGCGCCCGGTGTTGATGCCGGCGAGGACGAGCAGGGACTCGGCGTTGCGCCGCATCCGGGTGGCGAGGTGGTCGAGGGTGAACAGGTCCTCGAGGGTGTCGGGGTTCTCCTCGGTGCGTTCCA
>JBPBQU010000352.1:0-1518 GCA_050955085.1 Janthinobacterium lividum
GAACTCGGCCACCAGATCCCCGCGCAACAGGCTGTCCACCTTTTTCACGACCACGCGGGCTCCGACACGTCGCAGCGACTGCAGCACGCGCGCCCCGGCAACCTCGGCGGGTAGGTGCCGGGAGTCAAGGTCGAGCACGACGTCCCCGCACCCCGGTTCGATCACTCCGGGCCAGAGCACGAGGTGTACGGAACCATTTCTGCGTGAAGTGCGCAATCGGAGCGCCCCGGCCGACTCGGCCGCCCCTGAGAGGTCGTCCGCGATGATGAGCAAGTCCGGCATCTGCGCCCCTTCTGAGCGCTGTGATTCGCCCCGGTCACCGGCCGGAACGACATTCACGCCCGCTACGGATCGTCAGCCCGGCCTGCTCATTTCACGCTAATCCCAGTGCGCAGATCACGCAATAGCTTCAGGTCGGCGCTTCACTCGACGGCGCAGGCGAGGGCCCTGGCCCTCAACACCAGGCCGGCAGGCTGGACCGGTCGGGCCGCAACTGCACCATGGCCAGCCGCGCCCGTTCCCGATGGAACTCGGGCAGTTCGATCTCCCGGTCGAGCAGCTCTGCAGCCACGGCCTCCGCGAGGCCGGCCGAGGTCTGGATCCCGTACCCACCCTGACCCGCGAGCCAGTAGAAACCCTCGACGCGGCCGTCACGACCCACGACCGGTAGACCATCCGGGCTGACCGTGCGCAACCCCGTCCATGCCTGCACCGGGTTGCGCAGGTCGAGGTCGGTCACGTCGTTGACCCGGTCCAGGATGGAACGCACCACCGTTCGGTACGGGCGGGCGTCCTCCGCGATGCTCGGTTCGTCCTCGAGCACGGAGGCGAGGACATGGCGTCCCTGCGGGCGCAGGTAGAAGGAATCGTCGGCGTCGGCGAGCATCGGCCAACCAGGGTCGACGCGGTCTCGCTCCCGGGGGGCCGCCACCGCGACGGTTCGCCGCATCGGGCTCAGGCCGCGGGGGGCGGCCCCGAACGCCTCGGCCACCCCGTCCGCCCAGGCACCCGCGGCGTTCACCACCGTCCCGGCCTCGACCACGAGGTCCCCGGCGCGCACTACCCATCGATTCCCTACCCGGTCCACCTCCTCGAACCCCGACCCGGTGAGGATCCGGACCCCGGCGTCCTCCGCTGCGCGGGTGTAATGGGCGAGCAGGGTGTCGACGTCGGCCTCGACGGCTGCCGCATCGACCGCGGCGGTCCTCGTCAACCCCCGGCGCAGCGCCGGGAACGCCGCCTCGATCGTCGCGACGTTCACGGGTGTGATCCCGTGGGTGTCCTCGAAGGTGCGGGGGTTCGTTGACTCGGTGAGAGACAGCAGGTAGAGCGGGCGGGGAGTGAGCAGCCCCGTGGGGAACCCCCACGTCGGGTCGGTGAGCACGTCGAGCGTGGCCTCGGTGAGCATCCCGATCGGCGGTGGCCCGTAACTGGGTTGGATCTGACGCGCCGAGCGGGTGCTCGTGTGGCTGAACAACCTGAACTCGCGTTCCAGCACAGCCACACTCACCCGGCCGC
>JBPBQU010000353.1:0-1515 GCA_050955085.1 Janthinobacterium lividum
TGGACCGTGGGTTGCTCGCGACGCGGTGCACCCGCCGCAACGCGACCACGGCTGCCTACGGGTCCCGCCGGGCGTGAGCGCTCATCTGCACACAGGTCCTGTCGGGTCGACCCGACAGGTCAACCCGTCAGGTCAACCCGTCAGGTCAACCCAACTCGCGGGGCAGTGCCGCGCAGTGCATCACCGTCATGGCCGTCACCGCACGGGTCAGGCAGACGTAGAGCCGTCGTAGACCGGTGCGCTCGTCGGGTTCCCCGGCGACGATCTCCGCGGGTTCCACGACGATCACGCGGTCGAACTCGAGACCTTTGACGAGACCCGCCGGAACCAACGACGCCCGCTGTGGAAGGTCGTCGGGTTCAAGGGCATCGAGGCGGGCGAAGTCGATTCCCGCTGCGGTGAGTGCCCGGTCGGCGGTTTCGAGGGAACCCTGCGCGACGACGACCCCGACCGATCCTTCGCTCGCCAGCAGGTCCGCACACGCGAGCACGGCCGCCGTGACCGGGTCCTCGACCTCCACGACGTCGAGGCGGCCCGGGTCCGTGCGTACCGATTTCGGGATTCCCAGGCCGGGAGCGATGCGCGGCAACAACTTCGCCGCGTAGTCGATGACCGCGGAGGGCACCCGGAAACCCCGGTCGAGCACCTCCAGCTGCCCCTCGGGTTTCCCGAGGTGGCCGAGCACGTCCTCCCAGGACCGCGCCGACCACGGCGTCGTCCCCTGCGCGATGTCACCCAGCACGGTGGCGGCTCCCGTACTGCAACGACGGCCGACCGAGCGCAGCTGCATGGCGGAGAGGTCCTGGGCCTCGTCCAGCACGACGTGCGCACGCGAGGGGATGCGCTGCAACTGGTCCGCGATCTCGTCGAGCAGGGCGGTATCGGCCGCGCTCCAGGTCGCCGTACCGGCACTACGCGAAGGTTTCTCCCACCCGAGCAGTGCGCGTTCCGCGTCGTCCAGGATGCCTCCGGCGCAGTGCTCGAGAAACCCGGGGTCGGCGAGCAGGCGCCACAGAACTTTGGCCGCGTCCTGCTGCGGCATCAGCAATTTGACCGCGCGACGCACCTCGGGACTACGCGCGACGGCGTCCTGCACGACGTCGTCGGGTGAATCCCCGGCAGCCTCGAACAATTGCAGGACGGCGTGCGCCAAC
The DNA here is from genome assembly GCA_050955085.1 of Janthinobacterium lividum. Taxonomy (GTDB): domain Bacteria; phylum Actinomycetota; class Actinomycetes; order Actinomycetales; family Kineococcaceae; genus Kineococcus. The sequence goes on from JBPBQU010000353.1 coordinate 1,155, forward strand.
CGCTGCGGCAACAGGGCCCGGGCCGCCTCGTAGCGGATTCCCCGGGTGGTGAGTTCGTCGAGGAGATCGCGCACGACGTAGCCGGGAACCCGCCAGCGCCTCGACCCCCGGGTGACGACGACGGCACCGTTGTCCAGGACTTCGGTCGGATCGGCCACCGCGGACCAGACCGCCCGGCGCAGGACCTCGGCCAACCGGGCGTCACCCTTGAGGGTCGCGACGTCGGCGGACTCCTCGGCCCGCACCCGAATCTCACGACGCCCGTCGACCGCAACCGTCAGGAGTTCCGCCATCGTGCGTTGTTCTACCTGAACCTCACCGAGCGCCGGCAGCACCGAGGAGATGTGCTGCAAGAAGGCAC
>JBPBQU010000354.1:0-30206 GCA_050955085.1 Janthinobacterium lividum
TGAGTAGGGGATCGCCCCGTAGGACCGCAGTCAGCCGGGGACGACCGGGCCCATCCGTGTCGAGGCTTGGTCATGGCCCTGCTGTGATGCGGCTCGTTCCGGAACGAACGCCAAAATTTCCGCGCGCTCATGGTCGTCGGTCAACGCGTGGGTCGGGAGGGTGCAGGAGATGACTCCTATGACAGGAGAAGTTAAGTTATCGGAGGCAATCTGATTACGCCCATCCAGAAAAAAAACAGCCGAGCACCCTGTAAAAGGCTGCGACCCGCCCTACCAGGGCGATCTTGGTTCGACCTACCTGAGGTCCGGTTCGTCGGCGTACTCATGCCGATCGTGGTGGCCCCGGTCGTGGGCGGCGCCGCGTCGAGCCGAGCTAGCCCTCGGCAGCCGCCCTTCGATCCCGGGCGAGTTCCAGCGGCGACTTCTCGAAGTGGACCTCCACTCGTTCGAACCCCTTGTGCCGCTGAGCCCGGGCGAGGTACTCGTACGCCCGGTGGTCCGCCTCCGTGAGTTCCACCGCATCGGTGAACGGGGTCAGCAGAGCACGCGGGTAGAGCCTGCGAACCCGCACGACGTCGACCTCGACGCAGAGGACGATGACGGCCGAGGCCACGAAGAGAAAGGCTATGAGTCCCAGGACAGCCGTGAAGACCTGGTTCGACACACTCGAACGTTCCTCCACCAGGCTGACCAGCCCTTTGCCGAAATACTGCAGGAACTGCCAGAGCACCCCCATGGCGATGGCTCCGGGAAGTACCACCCGCGATCGCGGGCGGTGGGCTGCCGCGAGGTGGAACGCGATGAGGAAGCCGATGACGGCGAGCAGGGTCGTCGCCGCCCGGGTGAGCCAGACGCTCGCGTCGGACGGGAGACCCTGGGGCAGTGCGTCGTCCAGGCGTGCCACCACCTTCGAGCTGACGCCGCTCAGGACCGTCGTGCCGACGACGAACAGCCCAGCGGTGGCCAGGAGGAGGAGCGCACGCACTCTGGCCTTGAACGGGTTCGGGCGCTCGTTACGCGGGATCGACCACGCCACGTTGACGGCGTTCTGCAGCGCCAGTCCGACCCCGAGGGATCCGTACAGGGCACCGGCGATACCGATCACCAGTTCGAATGCCCCACCGCCCAGGCGTCCCGGCGTGCCGAGCTCGTCCTTGATGACCGGGATCTGGCTGACCGCTGAGTTCAGGACCGCCTGTTGGGCACCGGGGTTGCCGGAGAGGACATATCCGAGGGTCGTCGACAGCAACAAGGTCAGGGGGACCAGCGAGAGCAACCCGTAGTAGGCGATGAGGGCCGCCAGATAGGGACCCTGGTCCTCGAAGAACTTGTAGACCACCGCCAGCGGGTAGCTGATGATCGGATGTCGTCGTTGGAAGGCGTCCGCACGCGACCCGACCGTCATCGACCCTCCAGCTCCTTCGGTGGCACCTCCCACAGCACCCCGCTGGCGCTCGGGACGAGGGTACGGGGCGGCAGACCTGGATGGCGTCAGCCTCGCGGGGCGACGCGCTGCATCACCAGGGCGACGACATCTGCCCAGATCTCCGAGGAGGGGTCGATGACGGAGAAGTGGTGCCCCGGCCCTTCGAGAGTCGCCACGTCGTCCCCGGCAGCCACCGCGGCGGCCGCGAAGGAGCGCGACACGTCCAGGAGGTCGAGGTCGTCATCGACACCGACCACCACCGCAACCGGAGCTCCGAGGGGGAGGCGCAGCAGCGGGGAGGACGCCGCGTAGACGGCGGGGATCTCCTCCGCCCGGCCACCCAACGCGTGTGAGGCAGCTCCCTCGCTGAGCCAGCGCTGGTCGATGCTCACGAGATCGAGGCAACCGGCCAACGACACGGTGAACGCGGGACGCACCACCACGCCGGTGTCGAGGACGCGGTCCGCTGCCAGGCGGACCACGAGCTGGCCACCAGCGGAATGCCCGAACGTCACGATCCTCCTCAGGTCGAGGGGGGCATCGACACCGGCCAGGGCCTGCAGGGAGGCCGCGACGTCGGCGGTCGTGGCGTCCCATCCGTGTTCGGCCGGTTTGCGGTACTCGACGTTCCAGGTCGCGTAGCCGCGCCCGGTGAGGTCGACGGCGAGGGCGTCCATGAGGTCGTTCTCCCAGCGCGCCCGCCAGTACCCGCCGTGGACCAGCACCGCGACGGGGAAGGGGCCCGTCCCCGGGGGCAGTCGCAGTTCGGCCCGCTGGTCGCGATCGCGGCCATAGGAATGCAGGGTCGCGGGTGCCGTGCGGTGGAAGAACCACGCCTCGACCGCGAACCTGATCCCGGCGAGCCCCCGGCCCCGCACGTGGCGACGCACGGCAGGCGACCGATCGGGCTCCCGGTCGCACAGATCGATGCGGATGATCGAGCTGCCTCCGAGGGCCAGATCCAGTCCGGTCACGTCACGCGTGTCGGCGGTGAGCAGCAGCACCTCTCCACCGCCGGCCCCGGCCGCGACCGCCGCACGCAACCCGTCCTCGTCCGCCGCGACCGCGAAGTCGCCCTCCAGCCCCCGGGCGTCGAGGGCACGCCGGAAGACCTCCCGGGCCGTCTGCTGGTCGTTGAGCACACCCGGGGCGAGCACGAGATGCACCCTCACGTGCCGATCTCCGTGCGAACCGCGTAGAGCTCGGGGAAGAACGTCAGATCGAGCGCCTTGGCCAGGAACCCGGCACCGGACGAGCCGCCGGTCCCGCGCTTGAAGCCGATGGTTCGCTCGACCGTCTTGAGGTGGCGGAAGCGCCACAACTGGAAGTTCTCCTCGAGATCCACGAGCTCCTCGCACGCCTCGTACTCCGCCCAGAACTCCTCGGCGTTCTCGTAGACGTGCCGGAACGTCGCGACGAGTGCGGGGGTGTGGACGTGCGCCCTGGTGACGTCACGTTCGAGCAGTTCCGCGGGGACGTCGTGGCCGTGGCGGGCGAGGTAGCGCAGGAATTCGTCGTACAGGCTGGGGGAGTGCAGGAGGCGTTCGAGCTCGGCCCGGCGCGCCGGGTCGTGGGCGAACACCTCGAGCATGGCCGCGTTCTTGTTGCCCAGCGCGAACTCCACGGCCCGGTACTGGTGGCTCTGGAACCCCGACGAGTTCGCGAGGAACCCGCGGAACTGCGAGTACTCCGTGGGCGTCAGGGTGGCGAGGACCGACCACTGCTCGGTGAGGGTGCGCTGGATGTGTTTGACCCGGGCGATCTTCTTGAGGGCGGCCTGGAGGTTGTCCCCGGCCAGGGCCGCCATGGCGGCTCGCAGTTCGTGCAGGACCAGCTTGAGCCACAGCTCCGACGTCTGGTGCTGGATGATGAAGAGCAGCTCGTCGTGGTGCTCGGGCGTGCTCAACGGGTGCTGCGTAGAGAGCAGCTCGTCCAGATGCAAGTAGCTGTCGTAGGACATGTCCCGGGTGAAGTCCTTCTTCACCCCGTCCTCCACAGCCCGGGTGTTCGAGCTGTTCTCTGCCGCGCTCACGAGGGGTTCTCCGCAACCATGCGAGCGAGCGCCTCGATCCCCTCGAGCACCTCGGAGAAACTGGTGGACAGCGGGGCCAACCCGAGGCGGATACCGTCCGGCGCCCGGAAGTCCGGAAGCACACCGGTTTCCCACAGTCGATCGTTGACGGCGCGGAAATCGCTGCGGCGCAACGTGAGGTGGCCTCCGCGCTGGTCCGGGTCGCGCGGTGAGACGATCTCGACGCCGTACGGGGCGAGCCACGCGTCGGCGAGTTCCAGGGCGAAGCCGGTCAGTTGCACCGACTTGGCGCGCACGGCGGCGATGCCGACCCGTTCGAGCTGTTCGAGGCCGGTACGCACGGGGACCATGGCCACGATGGGCGGCGTTCCCGAGACGAGCTGGCGCACGCCGGCGTCAGGAACGTATCTCGGGCCCATCGCGAAGGGTTCCGCGTGCCCCATCCAGCCGTGGATCGGCTGAGCGAGACGGCCGTGATGGACGTGCGCGAGGTAGGCGAAGGCGGGAGCTCCCGGCCCCCCGTTGAGGTACTTGTACGTGCACCCCACCGCCAGGTCGACACCCCACTCGTCCAACGCGAGCTCGACGGAGCCGACGGAGTGGGACAAGTCCCACAACACCAGGCCTCCCGCGTCGTGGACGACCCGGGTGATGCCTGCGGCGTCGGCCAGGTGTCCGGAGCGGTAGGCGACGTGGCTGAAGGTGGCGAGCGCCGTGCGCGGACCGACCGTTGCCCGGACCTGCTCGAGGGTGATGCCGGCGTTCGGGTCGGTCTCGATCCATCGCAGTGTCAGCCCGCGTTCGGCGGCGATCCCCTGCAGGACGAAGCGGTCGGTGGGGAAGTTGTCGGTGTCGCAGACGACCTCGTCACGGCCGGTGGCGGCCATCGCGTCCACCGCTGCGCGGACGAGCTTGTAGAAGAGGACGGTGGTGGAGTCCCCGACGACGGTCTGGCCGGGGCCGGCGCCCAGGGCGACGCGTCCGATCGCATCGCCCACCTCCTCGGGCCAGCCCATCCAGGAGTCGGTCCACCCCTGGATGAGACGGGCGCCCCATTGCTGCTGCACGAATTCGCTCAGCCGGTCGGCCGTGGTGGCCAAGGGCCGACCGAGGGAGTTGCCGTCGAGGTAGGCGCTCACCCCCGGCGCTGCGTCGAGGAGGAACCGGTCGCGCTCGGGCGCCAGTGGGTCCGCGGCGTCGAGGGTGCTGGCGCGCCGACGCCACACCTCGAGGTCCGCGGGCGGGTTGTCGGGATTCGCGGGCGCGTCGCCGAGTGGGGCGTTGGACGGGGAGCCGGACAAGGCGTTGAGGGGCAACGGGTCCTCCTGGGTCTGCGGTGCACCGAAGCCTACGGCCGTCGTGCGCTGGGTATCGGCGTCCCTCGGTGCGGACGACCCGGGCGGGTGGATGTGCCGCCAGGTTTCCGACAGGTTGCCCGCACGTCACGTTCTGATGTTCTCGCGCACCCAGAGCAACGCGCGGTCGTGATCCACCGCGCATTGTCGCAACCGCGGGTTAGGGTCGAATGCATCCAGCGCCCACCCGGGGGACCGGGCGGCACAGACGGGAGATGCGCCATGACGGAGTCGCAGCGCCGCTTCGGCGGGGGAGGCGAGCGGGACGTCCGCCACCTCGCCGCCCTGGAGGAGCAACTCGGTGACACCCGGGCCCGACTCGCTCAGGTCAGCGACCAGAACGACCGCCTCGCGAGTACCTTGCGCGAAGCCCGCGACCAGATCGTCTCGCTGAAGTCCGAGGTCGACCGCCTCGGCCAGCCGCCGGCGCAGTTCGCCACCTTCCTCGAGGCGATTGGGGACGGTGCCGCGGACGTCATGTCGGCCGGGCGCAAGATGCGCGTTGCCGTCAGCCCGGGGGTAGAGCTGTCCGGCCTGCGACCGGGGCAGGACGTGATGGTCAACGAGGCGATGAACGTCGTCGCGGCCCTGGACTACGAACGCGTCGGTGAACTGGCTGCGGTTCGCGAGATCCTCCCCGACGGGCGCGCTCTCGTGCTGGCCCGGGCCGATGAGGAGCGCGTCGTGCGCCTGGCGGGGCCGCTCATGGACGGGCCGCTGCGCATCGGGGACTCCCTCACCATCGACACCCGCTCCGGGTTCGCCTACGAACGCATCCCCAAGGCCGAGGTCGAGGACCTGGTGCTCGAAGAGGTGCCCGACATCGATTACACCGACATCGGGGGCCTGGGACCGCAGATCGAAGCCATCCGCGACGCCGTCGAGCTGCCGTTCCTGCACGCCGACCTGTTCCGGGAGCACGGGTTGCGCCCGCCCAAGGGCATCCTGCTGTACGGGCCCCCCGGTTGTGGCAAGACGCTCATCGCCAAGGCGGTCGCGAACTCGCTGGCCAAGAAGGCGGCCGAGCTGCGGGGCGAGAGCCAGGCCAAGAGCTATTTCCTCAACATCAAAGGCCCGGAGCTGCTGAACAAGTACGTCGGGGAGACAGAGCGGCACATCCGGTTGATCTTCTCCCGGGCTCGGGAGAAGGCGAGCCAGGGCACGCCCGTGATCGTCTTCTTCGACGAGATGGAGTCGTTGTTCCGCACCCGCGGATCGGGTGTCAGTTCCGATGTCGAGACGACGATCGTCCCCCAGTTGCTCAGCGAGCTGGACGGCGTGGAACTGCTGGAGAACGTCATCGTCATCGGGGCCTCGAACCGGGAGGACATGATCGACCCGGCGATCCTGCGGCCCGGCCGGCTGGACGTGAAGATCAAGATCGAACGCCCGGACGCCGAGAGCGCGACGCAGATCTTCGCCAAGTACCTGACGCCGGACCTACCGCTGCACACGGACGACGTGGCGGTCAACGGGGGCAGCAAGCAGTCGGCGGTCGACGCCATGATCCAGGCGACGGTGGAGCGCATGTACACCGAGAGCGAGGAGAACGAGTTCCTCGAGGTCACCTACGCGGGTGGTGACAAGGAGGTCCTCTACTACAAGGACTTCAATTCCGGTGCCATGATCCAGAACATCGTCGACCGGGCCAAGAAGATGGCGATCAAGGACCTGCTGAACCTGAAGCAGCGGGGTCTGCGGGTCGAGCACCTCATGAGTGCCTGCGTCGACGAGTTCAAGGAGAACGAGGACCTCCCCAACACCACCAACCCGGACGACTGGGCCCGCATCTCCGGCAAGAAGGGCGAGCGGATCGTGTTCATCCGCACCCTCATGCAGGGCAAGAAGGGCACCGAGGCGGGCCGCTCCATCGATACCGTCGCCAACACCGGTCAATACCTGTGAGCGAACCGGTTCGACAGCTGTGAGCGAACCGGTGCGACGCAGCCCCGGCGGCCGGTCACGGCCGTCGGGGTGTGTCGCGCCACCAGTCGGGCCAACCGGCCAGAAGTTCCCTGCTGTCGGGGACGAAGGCCCAGCTCGGGTCGGCCAAGCGCTCTCGTAGACGTCGTGCGGGTTCCCACCACCCGTGCGCCACCTCGCTCGCCTGCAGGACGAGCGGGGTGGTGTCCCACCACGCCTCGTAGACGAACGCCAGGAAGTGCGTCACCTCATCGCGGTACCAACGCTTCGCCACCGGGTACAAGGTCGTGGTGACCCCGAGCTCCTCCATCAGTTCTCGCTGCGCGGCGGCGTGCGGGTCCTCACCCGCGGCCACCACGCCCCCGGCCAGACAGTCGTGCGCCCCGGGATTCACGTCCTTGACGTCGGTCCGTCGATGGACGAACACCCCACCGTGGCCGTCGCGGAGCAGCACCCCCGTCGCCGCGTGCGGGAGGTTGTGGGCACGCACCTCGGCGCGCGTCGCCACCCCGACGACGCGACCGTCGGGGTCATCCGGGTCGTAGCGGGCGACGAGCTCGCGACCTGCGGCCTCCGGCCCCACGGGCCCGCGAGGTTCGGGTTCAGGTTCGGGTTCGCGGGGTTCGGGCACGGGCGATGACCTCATGCCCGACAACGCTAACCCGCGCCATGCCCCGCCAGCAGCGGGGTTCTCCCTCGACAAGCGGATGGACGTGCGGCGTCGTCCCTCGAGAGGAGCCTGCCCGACGGGGACCCCCCGCCGCTCCCGGACGTGACGGAGAACTCGGGACGACGGGCGGATGCGTCCTGGGTGAAGGCTTAGGGTGATGTGAGTGCGAGCCATCCGTCCGAGAACGCGATTCAACCCGCGAGCCCTCACCGCCGCGCCCTTCGCCGCCGTGGCTCTCCTCGTGCTCGCCGGGTGCAGCTCCGATGACGGTCAGGCTCTCACCACCCGGGCGGTGAGCCGCGGTGACGTCCGCGAGATCGTCGATGCCCCCGGTGTCGTGCAACCGCGTGCGGCCTCCACGATCAACGCCCCCGCCAACGGCACGGTCGCGACCCTGGGTGTCGCGGACGGCCAGGACGTCCAGGCCGGTCAGGTTCTCATGACCATCGACTCCCCCCAGGCGGTCTCGAACCTGGCGCAGGCGAAGCGGGCGGATGCCGATGCCGCCAAGGCCTCGTCCTCCGGGACCTCCTCCGCGCAGAGCCCGGGCCAGCTCGCCGCCCAACAGCGCAAGGCGCGTGCCGACTCCGAAGCCAGGTTCGACGAGGCCGAGGCGCAGGCCCGGGCGATCGCCGACCCCGCGGCCCAGGCCGCCGCACTCGCGGCGCTGCGCTCCTCGCGCACCCAGTACGAGTTGTTGCAGTCGCAGACCCAGGCTCTCGTCGACCAGGTGAACTCGGGCCTCGGCAACGTCGACACCGCGGTGTCCTCGTTGAATCAGGCGCAGCGACTGCAGACCAGAGCGGCGATCGCCGCGGCCCAGGCCACCGTGGACGCGCTCACCGTGAAGGCACCGATCTCCGGCAAGGTCTCGCTCGCCGCCGCGGCAGGCAGCAGTGGTTCGGCGGCGCTGCCCGCGGGGGCGGAGAGCCTGCTCGCCCAGAGCGGCGTCACGCTGCCCGGCGGCACGAGTGGTGGCTCCGGCGCGGCCGGTGCGCCCGTGCTGACGCAGGGGGCGGTGGTCTCGTCGGGGTCCACCCTGCTGAGCATCATCGACGCTTCGGTGCTGAGCCTCAGCGCTGATGTCGATGAGACCGATGTGTTGTCGATCGCCCCCGGCACGACCGCAGACGTGAGCATCGACGCGGTCCAGGGGGCGCGCTACCACGCGACCGTCACCAGCGTCGACCCGACGGCCGCGTCCACCAGCGCCGGATCGGTCACGTACACCGTGCGCCTCAGCTACGACGGGGGCACCGCGAGCGACGGCTCCCCGGCACCCACCCCGTTGCCGGGGATGTCGTCCATCGTCTCCCTCGTCGTCAAGGATGCCCCGGGGGTGCTCGAGGTACCCACCTCCGCGGTGGTGCGCGCCGGCTCGGCAGGCGGTTCGAAGTCCTCCGACACCGTCTGGGTCGTACGCGACGGGGTCGCGCACCGCCAGGACGTGGCGATCGGGGTGCGGGGCGAGGAATCGGTCGAGGTCACGCACGGGCTGGCGCAGGGTGAGACGGTCGTCGTGGAGGGTGCGGGCGACGTCAGCGAGGGGCAGCAGGTCTCGTGAGGCGGGTCCGCCCCGACCGGGAGCGCATCGAGCACAGCGACACAGTCCATCCTGTCGACCATCCCGCCGTCCGTGAACCCGCCGTCCGTGAACCCGCCGTCCGCGGTGGCGACATCGAGAACCCCGACAAGAATCACGACAGCGAGAAACACGACAGCGAGAAACACGACACGGGGGCCCCGGCCATCGAGGCCGTCGACGTGACCCGCAGCTACACGTTCGGTTCGACCACGGTCGACGCCCTGCGGGGGGTGAGTTTCACCGTCCACGACGGGGAGTACGCCGCGATCGTGGGTCCGTCCGGCTCCGGGAAGTCGACCCTCATGCACCTGCTGGGCTGCCTGGACCGCCCGACCTCGGGCATCCTGCGAGTCGGTGGACGCGACCTGAAGGAACTCTCCGACGCCGAGCTGGCCGAACTGCGCAACCGTGAGATCGGGTTCGTCTTCCAGTCCTTCCAGCTGTTGCCGCGCTCGAGCGCACTCGACAACGTGGGCCTGCCACTGCTCTACCGGGGCACCAAGGTGTCCGAGCGTCGTGACCGAGCCGAGGCATCGCTGCGCGCGGTCGGTCTCGGCCACCGACTCACCCACCGCCCGACCCAGATGTCGGGGGGCGAGCAACAGCGCGTGGCCATCGCGCGGGCGCTGGTGGGGGAGCCGCGGATCCTGCTGGCCGACGAACCCACCGGCAACCTCGACACCAGGAACGGAACCGAGGTCATGCGGATCCTCGAGGAGCTGAACTCCGAGCGCGGGGTCGCCGTCGTCCTCGTCACCCATGACGACGAGGTCGCCTCCCGCGCGCGCCGACAGGTGCGCGTGCGAGACGGACTCGTCGAACGCGACACCGCACTACCGCACGGCGCCAACAGCGCCGAGGTCTGCGGGTGAAGGGCTGGGAGGCGTTCCGGGTCGCACTCGACGCGTTGCGCGGCAACCGGTTGCGCAGCCTGCTCACGATGCTGGGCATCATCATCGGCATCGCGGCCGTCATCGTCGTGGTGTCCATCGGGGCGGGCGCCCGGCAGTCGATCGAGAAGCAGGTCGAGGGTTTGGGGTCGAACCTGATCCTCGTCGTGCCCGGTCAGTTCGACACCAACAACCTCTCGTCCAACGCCGCGGCCACATCAACCCTGCAACTGTCCGACGGGCAGGTACTCGCTGACGTCGTCGGCGATCCGAACGCGGTCACGGCCCGGGTCAGCTCAGGTGCTGAGGTGCGGGCGGGATCGATCGAGCGGTTCGTGACCATCCAGGGGTCGGACCAGAACCTGCCGGACGTGTTCACCCGGCCGGTGACGAACGGGCAGTTCTTCACGAGCACCGACGTCGACACCCGTCGGCGCGTCGCCGTGCTCGGGTCGGGTACCGCGCAGAACTTCTTCCCCGGTGCCGACCCCGTGGGGCGCCAGATCACCATCGCCGGAACCCGGTTCCGCGTGATCGGGGTGTTGCAGGAACAGGGAGAGTCCTTCGGTGTCTCGCAGGACAACGAGATCCACATCCCCATCACGGTCGCGCAGCGGCTCTTCGACATCGACCGGGTGGACGCGTTCGCCGTGAAGTCACCCTCGGCGCAGGACGTCCCGGAGCTGTCGCGGAAGCTGTGGATGTCACTCAAGGCCCGCTACCCGGACCAGACGTTCAGCGCCGTGACACAGACCCAGATCCTGGGGGTCATCGGTGACATCCTCGGCCTGCTGACCGGTGTGCTCGCCGCCATCGCGGGTATCTCGTTGCTCGTGGGCGGGGTGGGGGTTTCGAACATCATGCTGGTCTCGGTCCGGGAACGGACCAAGGAGATCGGGTTGCGCAAGGCCCTCGGTGCCCGCCAGCGTGACGTGCTCGTCCAGTTCCTGGTCGAGGCGGTCCTGCTGACGAGCGTGGGCGGGCTCATCGGCATCCTCATCGGGGTGGTGGGTTCGATCGCCGTGAACCAGTTGTCGCCGTTGCCCGCCGTCATCGAGTGGTGGTCGCCGCTGGTGGCTTTCGTCGTCTCAGCGGCCGTCGGCATCTTCTTCGGGGTCTTCCCCGCCCGTCGGGCCGGTCGTCTCGACCCTGTGGTGGCGCTGCGCACCGAGTGAGGCACCGCGGTGCTCCGCGTGAGCGGTCGCGACCGGAACGTAGGGTGCGAGTCGTGACTGTGCGCAGAGTGACGGGGCTCGAGACCGAGTACGGCATCTCCGTACCGGGTGACCCCGGGGCCAACCCGATGCTGTTGTCGGCGCAGATCGTCAACGCGTACGCGGTTGTGAGCGCGGGTTCCCCACGAGGCGCGGGGCGCACCCGGTGGGACTACGAGGACGAGGCCCCACTGCGCGACGCCCGGGGTTACGAGGTCGAGCGGGCGAGGGCTCACCCCTCGCAGCTCACCGACGCACCCGGCCGGCGAACCGGGACGGGCCGGCGCGCGGCACCCAACGCCTCCGAGGTCGCGTCGGCGGAGAGCGAGGACCCGACGATGGCCAACGTCATCCTGACCAACGGCGCTCGTTTCTACGTCGACCACGCCCATCCCGAGTACTCCTCGCCCGAGATCCTCACCCCGCGCGACGCCGTCTGCTGGGACCGGGCGGGGGAGCTGATCCTGCTGGAGGCACTGCGCCGCGTCGCGAGTACGCCGGGGTTGACCCCCGTCACGATCTACAAGAACAACACCGACGGTAAAGGCGCCTCCTACGGCACCCACGAGAACTACCTGATGAACCGTTCGACATCGTTCAGCGACATCGTGCGCCATCTCACCCCGTTCCTCGTCTCGCGGCAGGTCTTCGCGGGAGCCGGTCGGGTCGGCCTGGGGCAGGACTCGGCTGCAGCGGGTTTCCAGATCTCCCAGCGGGCGGACTTCTTCGAGGTCGAGGTCGGGCTCGAGACGACCATGAAGCGCCCCATCATCAACACCCGTGACGAACCCCACGCGAGCGCCGAGAAATATCGCCGCCTGCATGTGATCATCGGCGACGCGACCATGTGCGAGGTCGCGACACTACTGAAGGTCGGCACCACGTCGTTGGTGCTCTCGATGCTCGAGGCCGGCGTGCTGGACGACGGGGTGAGCGGCAGCTTGTCGTTGTCGGAACCCGTCCGCGCGCTGCACGAGGTCTCCCACGATCCGGGGCTCACCCAGCTCGTGCGGTTGCGCGACGGGCGCAAGCTGACGGCCGTTCAGCTGCAGTGGGCCTATTTCGAGGCTGCTGCGGCGTTCGTCGCGGATCGTTACGGCAGTGACGTGGACAGTGATACCGCCGAGGTTCTGCAGCGCTGGGAGCAGGTCCTCGCCAAGCTCGAGACCGACGTCTTCGCCGCGGCCCGCGAGGTCGACTGGATCGCCAAGCTGCGCCTGCTCGAGGGGTACCGTGCCCGCGACGGTCTCGACTGGGACAACGCCCGGCTGGCCGCGATCGACCTGCAGTACTCCGACATCCGCCCGGAGAAGGGGCTCTATCTCAAGCTGGCCCAGCGCGGTCAGGTGGAGCAGCTCATCCCCACCGACGAGGTGCATCGCGCCGTCGAGCACGCACCGGAGGACACCCGGGCCTATTTCCGCGGTGAGTGCCTGGCCCGCTACGGCTCGCGCGTGGCGGCCGCGAGTTGGGATTCGGTGATCTTCGACGTGGCCGGGCGTGGTGCGCTGCAACGCGTCCCTACCCTCGAGCCGCTGCGTGGTACGCGCGAGCATGTCGGGGCGCTGCTGGACCGGTGCGAGAGCGCGGAGGAGCTGGTGGCGGCTCTCACCGGCAGTTGAGCTGAGTGGTGGCGGTGACGTCCGGGTCACGCCCGCGTGCCGTGCCCCCGCGGTGGTGACGTCGCGGGGTTAGTGTCGGAGCGAGGCCGGGTCGCCCGATCCGGCGCTGACCGAGACGTCAGGGAGAGCCGGCCATGCCTGGACACGAGCAGCAGCGCCCGAGCCGTCGCGAGGACGAGCCGGAGGAGACCCCCACCGTCCCCGCCCAGGCCACGGCGCAGACCACGACGCACAGCAAGGACACCGACGCGGAGGTCGACGCGCTGCTCGAGGAGATCGACGGGGTCCTGGAGTCGAATTCCGAGGAGTTCGTCCGCGGTTTCGTGCAGAAGGGCGGCGAGTAGACCCGGCCCTAGGGTTGGCTGGACCCGCCGTAGGGCTGGCTGGACCCGCCGTACGCCTGGGCCTGGACCCCCACTCGGGGTCAGCACCGTCTGTCACCCCCGGCACACGTCGGGGGTGACCGGTAGGGTCCGGCTGGTGAGTCCCAACCACGGCGTAGACCCCAGCGGACGGCTCCCGGCGGCGTTCCTCACGCCGGGTTCGTCCTCGTTCACCGACTTCGTGCGTGATTACGCCCCGGAGATCCTGCCCTCGGAGCGTCGTGTGTCCGCCGGTTCGAGCGTGCTGCCCACGGGTGGCCCCGGGCCCGGGAACATCCCCCATGCGACGACGATCGTCGCCCTGACGTTCGGCGACGGTGTCGTGATGGCGGGGGATCGCCGGGCGACGGCCGGTCCGATGATCGCCCAGCGCGACATCCAGAAGGTCTTCCAGACGGACGACCACTCGTGCGCCGGCATCGCCGGGGTCGCCGGGCTCGCGGTGGAGATGATCCGGCTCTTCCAGGTCGAGCTCGAACACTTCGAGAAGCTCGAGGGGACGCTGATGTCCTTCGAGGGCAAGGCGAACCGGCTCTCCACGATGATCCGGAACAATCTCGCCATGGCCATGCAGGGGTTGTCGGTGGTGCCGTTGTTCGCCGGGTTCGACCTCGAGGCCGGTCGTGGTCGCATCATCGGCTACGACATCACGGGTGGCCGTTCCGAGGAACACGACCACCACAGCGTGGGGTCGGGGTCCATCTTCGCGCGGGGTTCGCTGAAGAAGCTCTACCGTCCGGGCATGAGCGCGGACGAGACCGTCCGGGTCGCCGTCGAGGCCCTCTGGGATGCAGCCGACGACGACTCGGCCACCGGTGGGCCGGACATGGTGCGCAAGATCTGGCCGGTGGTGGGTGTCGTGACAGCCGAGGGTTATCGCCGGGTGCCAGACGACGAGCTCGAACCCGTCGTGGAGGCGGTCGTGGCCGCGCGGCGTGGCAATGCCGGGGGCAATCCCCGGCTCACCGCGAGAGCAGACACCGCCGGGACACACGCCGCCGGGACAGACACCGCCGGGACAGACACCGCCCAGACCGCGTCGACGGAGGTTTGAGCATGAGCATGCCGTTCTACGTCTCGCCCGAGCAGCTGATGAAGGACAAGGCGGACTTCGCGCGCAAGGGCATCGCGCGCGGTCGGGCCGTCGTCGTCGTCGCGTACGCGGGGGGCATCGTCTTCGTCTCCGAGAACGCCTCGCGGGCGTTGCACAAGATCTCCGAGATCTACGACCGGGTGGCTTTCGCGGCGGTCGGCAAGTACAACGAGTTCGAGACGTTGCGCGTTGCGGGGGTGCGATACGCCGACGTGCGCGGTTACTCCTACGACCGCAGTGACGTGACCGCGCGGGGGTTGGCCAACGCCTACGCCCAGACGCTGGGAGCCATCTTCACGACCGAGTCCAAGCCCTACGAGGTGGAGATCGTCGTCGCGGAGGTCGGCGCCGACCCCGACTCGGATCAGATCTATCGCCTCACCTACGACGGGTCGGTCGCCGACGAGCACGGTTACGTGGCCATGGGTGGATCGGCCGAGCAGATCACGGCCAAGCTGGCTGCGGGTTGGCATGCCGGTCTCACCCTCGACGGTGCGCTGCGCCTGGCGGTCCAGGCGCTGGGCAGCGACGCGGCCGCCGAGGCCGCGGGTGGCGGGCCGCGCGCGATCGCGCCCGATCACCTGGAGGTCGCGGTGCTGGATCGCACCCGTACGCGGCGACTGTTCCGCCGCCTCAACGCCGCGGTTCTCACCTCGCTCCTCGCGACGACCACCGCGCAGGAAGCGCAGACGCCCGCCGGGTGAGCCTCGGGCCTTCGGGTACGCGCCCGGACCACCCGGGGCCGGGGTGGCCGGGTGGGTCTCGGAAGGGGTCTCGGTCCGGTCGTGGCGCGTCTCACTGCGCTCCCTTCCCGTGGAGTGCCTATGGTGGCCAGATGGATCGCCGAATCTTCGGGCTTGAGACCGAGTTCGGCGTCACCTGTGCTTTCGAGGGGCAGCGCAAGCTCTCCCCGGACGAGGTGGCCCGGTACTTGTTCCGCAAAGTCGTGTCATGGGGACGTTCCAGCAACGTCTTCCTCAAGAACGGGGCGCGCCTCTATCTCGACGTGGGGTCACACCCCGAGTACGCCTCCCCGGAGTGCGACGACGTGCGCCAGCTGGTGGTCCACGACCGCGCCGGGGAGCGAACCCTGGAGGGGCTGCTCGTCGACGCGGAGCGTCGTCTGGAGGAGGAGGGGATCGCCGGGGAGGTGTTCCTCTTCAAGAACAACACCGACTCGGCGGGCAACTCCTACGGCTGTCACGAGAACTACCTCGTCTCCCGTCACGGGGAGTTCGGCAAGCTCTCCGACGTCCTCATCCCCTTCCTGGTCAGTCGCCAGTTGATCGTCGGTGCGGGCAAGGTCGTGCAGACCCCACGGGGTGCCGTCTACTCGCTCTCGCAGCGTGCGGATCACATCTGGGAGGGCGTCTCGAGTGCCACCACCCGCAGCCGGCCCATCATCAACACGCGCGACGAGCCGCACGCGGACGCGGAACGCTACCGGCGCCTGCACGTCATCGTGGGCGACTCCAACATGTCCGAGACCACGACGATGCTGAAGCTCGGGGCAACCGATCTGGTGCTGCGCATGGTCGAGGAGGGTGTGGCGCTGCGCGAGATGACCCTGGAGAACCCCATCAGGGCGATCCGGGAGATCAGCCACGACATGACCGGACGCAAGCCCGTGCGCCTCGCCAACGGCCGCGAGGCGAGTGCGCTGGAGATCCAGGAGGAGTACCTGGAGAAGGCGAAGGAGTTCGTGGAGCAGCGCGGCTTGCAGACCCCGACCCTGAAGCGGGTTCTGGACCTGTGGGAGCGCGCGCTGCGCGCCGTCGCCACCCAGGATTTCTCCCTCGTCGACCGCGAGGTCGACTGGGTCATCAAGAAGAAGCTGCTGGACCGCTACATGGCCAAGCACGACCTCCCGCTGACCTCCCCGCGCATCGCGCGCCTCGACCTCGCCTACCACGACATCCACCGCAAGCGGGGATTGCACTACATGCTCGCGGAGCGCGGGATGGCTGAACGTGTCTGCTCCGACATCGAGGTGTTCGAGGCGCTGAGTGTGCCGCCGCAGACGACGCGCGCGAAACTGCGCGGCGACTTCGTCCGCGCGGCCCAGGAGAAGCGCCGGGACTTCACGGTCGACTGGGTGCACCTGAAGCTCAACGATCAGGCCCAGCGGACGGTCCTGTGCAAGGACCCGTTCAAGTCCGTCGACGACCGTGTGGAACGACTCATCGACAGCATGTGAGCACCTGACACGCGAGGCTCAGCCTCACCCGGTTAGGGTGCTGATGACCGTCCGACGACTGTGAGGACCTCCGTGCGCCGCCGTTCTGCTGTCCTGTCCGCTGCCAGCCTCGCGTTGGCCTTCTCCCTGGGGGCCTGCGCGTCCGAACCGGACACCCCCAGCCCCGCGGAACAGACGTCCTCCGCCTCCAGCTCGGCCGCGGCCATCGAGCCCGCTCCCAACGTCGACACCCTCTCGATCACGGTGACGGGCGAGGTGAACCCGCTGGTCAAGCCGACCGTCCAGATCACGACTCCGCTCACGGTCACCGAGACGTCGCGGAAGATCATCGCGGCCGGGAAGGGCGATGAGGTGAAGGCGAGCGACAGCGTGCAGTTCGCCTACACCCTCTACGCGGGTTCGACGGGTGAGGAGCTGGACACCAGCTACGGCAAGAGCGACGCGCGCTTCAACCTCGCGGAGGTGACGAAGGGCATCGCCAAGGGAATGGTCGGGGCCCACGTCGGCGACCGGCTGGCCGTCGCCATCGCGCCTGCCGACGGGTTCGGCGACGCCGCGACCCAGTTCAAGAAGGAGGGTGTGGACGCGACGACCACGTTCGTCCTCGTCGCCGACATCATCCGGATCATTCCGACCATGGCGCAGGGCAGCCCGGTGACCCCGCCCGCGAACCTGCCCACCGTCACCCTGGACGACAAGGGCGTCCCGACCGGGTTCACGGTCTCCGATCCCACCGCGCCCGCGGCGACCATCGCGCAGCCCCTGATCCAGGGCAGTGGCCCGGTCATCACCTCCGGGATGACGGTCTCCATGCAGTACGTGGGCGCGACGCTTGCCGATGGGAAGGTCTTCGAGACCTCGTGGACCGGCACCGCCCCGTTCTCCACCGCGATCGGGACGGGTCAGGTCATCCCGGGTTGGGACAAGGGGCTCGTCGGTCAGACCGTCGGCAGTCGGGTGCTGCTCGTGATCCCCGCCGCGGACGCGTACGGTGACGAACCGACCGGCGGGCAGCCGGCGGGTGCCCTGGTCTTCGTGGTGGACATCCTCGACGCCTACTGATCGGCCATGCATTCATCCGTCGCCGGGAGGCGACTCTTCATCGTGGGAGGACAGCCTCGTGGCTGAGCGCACCAAGCCTGAGATCGATTTTCCCGGCGGCCAGCCGCCTACCGAACTCGAGATCACCGACGAGGTCGTCGGCGACGGCCCCGAGGCCACCCCGGGGGTGACCGTGAGCGCCCATTACGTCGGTGTGGCGTTCAGCACCGGCGAGGAGTTCGACGCTTCCTGGAACCGTGGGCAGCCACTGGACTTCCCCCTCGGTGCCGGAATGGTCATCAAGGGTTGGGACCAGGGCATCGTCGGCATGAAGGTGGGCGGGCGACGCAAACTCGTCATCCCGCCGGACCTCGGTTACGGCGACCGCGGTGCGGGTGCCGCGATCAAGGGTGGCGAGACGTTGATCTTCGTGGTGGATCTCGTCGCCATCAGCTGACATCCCCTCCGAGTGCCCGGACCGATCCGCGATACGGGTCGGTCCGGGCGCTTCGTCGTCCGGGGTGTGCCTCGCTCACGCTCCGACGTTCAGGAGGGCGGCGGCGTGGCGGCCGGCGGCGGCGGCCACCAGGAAGCTCGCTCGGTCCTGCGCCGGGCCGCGCCCCATGGTCGACAACCCGACGGGGCAATCGGCCAGTGCCGCGTCCAGACCGGCGGTGGCGACTTCGACGACGCGATGGCGCGCCGGCAGGGTCTTGGCCTGCGCGCGGACCCCCTCGTAGAACTCGCCGCTCTCGTCGGGGACGACCACATCGCAGCCCGCGAGGGCGACCCGGCCGATGGCGGTGAGGCTGTGGTGGGAGACACCGCGGTGTCGTGGCCGCGGGTCGGCCTGCGACACGCGTAGTGCCGCGATGGCCCGGCCGCCCAGCGTCGCCACCGCGTTGAGCGCGTCCCCGGCCGCGACCCCGGAGAAACCCCAACGCGATCCCGTCCCGAGGTTGCCCGGACCCTGCGTGACGACGACGACGTCGACGCGGGCCACGAGCCGGGCGGCCAGCAGCCCGGTGTGGACGGTGGCGGCCTCCAGGTCGCCCCCGAAGCTCTGCCCCGTCGTGATGCAGGTGCTCAACCACCCGGCCGCGCGCAAGCCCACCACGGCTCGTGAGAACGCCGCCGGCAGAGCCCCCCCGTCGCTCATGACGTAACCGACCCGCGCCCCCGGCGCGTCGGCACGCACTCCGGCGATGATGGCCGGCAGGGCGGAGTGCAGGTCGGCCACCACGACGGGAAGCCCCGCGAGGTCGTCGGCGTCGGCCAGCAGGTCGTGGTGGGGTGACTCCTGTTCGTCGACGCCCAGGACCATGGCCTGCAACGGTGTGTAGCGCGCCTTGACGAGGTGGCCCGGACCCGCCGGGGGATCGGCGGGCAACCGGTCGGGGAGGGCGACGACGAGGGCATGACCACCGGTGCCGAGCCCACGGGCGAGCGCCGAGGTGTTCAGCAGCACGCGATCACCTGCTTCGGGGGAGCCGACGAGGTCGCGGTAGGCGAGTGCGGACACCTCGGCGCCCAGGTCGTCGTCGGTTGCGAGGGGGCCGGGTGAGCCCGCCAACCGGACCCGGCATTCCTGAGCGCCGCCCCAGGCGCGGCCCAGGCTCGTCACGGTTCCCGCTCGCCATCTGATCACGCACGTGACGATAGGCCGCGGGCCCGTTATGAGATATCTCATGATCGGGTCTGGAGGAGATATCTCATGACCGGGTGAGGTGCGTCATCGTCGGGTAACGTCCGGTGACCATGGCGGCTCCCTCGACGACCACTGCGGGCGATGCGGCTGCGGCCCGGGGGGCGCGCCGCACCGAACGGTTGCTCAACCTGGTGATCGCACTGTCCGCGACGCGGCGGCGGTTGACGAAGGAGCAGATCCGCACCGCCGTCCCGCAGTACGCCGACTGCGCCACCACGGTCGCCTTCGAGCGGATGTTCGAGCGCGACAAGGAGGACCTGCGCGAGCTCGGGGTGCCGCTGGACTCGGGTGGTGAGGACCCCTTGTTCGGTGACGAGCTGGGCTACCGGATCGACCGGGAGGCGTTCGCGCTCCCCGAGATCCAGTTCACCCCGGCCGAGTTGGCGATCCTGTCGCTGGCGAGCCGGGTGTGGCAGCAGGCCAGTCTCGCCGGGCCGGCGACGCGCGCCCTCGTGAAGCTGCGCAGCCTGGGGGTCGAGCCGGACGAGTCCTCCCTGGTCGGAGTCGAACCTCGGGTACGCACCAGCGAACCCGCCTTCGACCCGCTCTACGCCGCGACCCGCGACCGGGCACCGGTCTCCTTCACCTACCGGCGTTCCGGCGGTGAGCCCACCCTGCGCCACGTCGAGCCGTGGAACATCGTGAGCTGGCACGGGCGCTGGTATCTGGTCGGCTTCGACCGCGATCGGGGCGATTCGCGGGTGTTCCGCCTGTCCCGGGTCTCCTCCGCGGTCAAACGGATCGGTCGGGCCGGGTCCTACGACGTCCCCGAGGGGGTCGACCCCCGCCAGCTGGTCGCAGGCACGGTGGGTGAGGCCACGACCCGCCCGGCGCGCCTCCTGGTACGCCGGGGCGCGGGGTTGGCCCTGCGCCGCCGGGCGAGCGGGACGGTGGCCGCCGCGCTCGAGGAGGGCGGCGGCGACGACGAGGTGGCCGACAGCCGGGACGACGAGATCACGCTGGACGTGGGGGACGTGGAGATGAGCGCAGACGAGATCGCGACGTACGGCGCGGACGTCGTCGTGCTCGACCCGCCCGAGTTACGCGACGCCGTCCTGCGCCGGTTGCGTGGCGCGGGGGGGAGGTCGTGAGCGGGCGCGCGTCCACGGAACGGCTGTCACGGCTACTGGCGGAGGTGCCCTACCTGCTGCGCCACCAGGGGATACCGTTGGACGAGGCCGCTGCGCACTTCGCCATTTCCACCGACGACCTCGTCCACGACCTCGAGCTGCTGTTCGTGTGCGGCACGCCCGGACACCTGCCCGACGACCTCATCGACGCGCAGTGGGACTCGGGGCGGGTGTATCTCTCCAATGCGGACGCGATCGGGCGCCCGTCACGGTTGGCGGTCGACGAGGCCGTGGCCCTGCTGGTGGGATTGCGCACCCTGGCGGAGGTCCCGGGGTTGCATGAACGCGACGCCCTCGACGGTGCGATGGCGAAGCTGTCCCAGGCCACGGGTGAGGCGGCGGCGGGCACGGCCGCCCACGTGAGCATCGATGTGGGGGAACCCGTCGCGGCCGATGTGCTCGCGTCGGCGCGCGAGGCGCTGCGGGAGAACCGGCGCGTGCACCTGAGCTACCTGGTGCCGAGCCGGGACGAGCGCACCGAGCGCGATGTGGACCCGATGCGTCTGCTGAACGTGGACGGGCACTGGTACCTCGAGGCGTGGTGTCATCGCGCCGAGGGTGTGCGGCTGTTCCGCGTCGACCGCATCGAGCACGCGCGACTGTTGGACGCCGACGGGACCCCCCCACCGCAGGCGGTGTCGCGCGACGTCGACTCCGACCTCTTCCGGGCCAGCCCCGACGACCTCGTCGTGACGCTCGACCTCGCCCTGCAGGCGGCCTGGGTCGTCGACTACTACCCGGTGGAGGCCGTCGAGGCGGCACCCGAGGGCGGGTGGGCGGAGGCCTCGTTGCGGGTGCGGTTGCGCACGGCCGACACCCGGTGGGTTCGACGGCTGCTGCTGCGCCTGGGTTCGGGTGCGCAGGTCGTGGATCCGCCGGCGCTGGCGGTCGAGGTCCAGGACGCGGCCCGGGCCGCGCTGGCCCGCTACGGGGAGGGGTCGGGAGCGGCGCGCTGAGTTGGGACGCCCGTTCGGCCTACCGGTCAACCCGTTCGGCTACAAGGGAAAACGGCGTGTGTCAACCTGCCGGTGACACGCGGTTCAAGGGATCGGCGGGATGTGCCGAAGGACTGGGTGTCGAACGACGGACGAGACGTTCACACCACGACCGAGAGGTTCACGACGATGACCACGATCAAGGCTTCCTGCCCCTGCTGCGGCGACGTCGAGCTCACCCCGAAGCAGGTGCGCCTCGTCGTGTGCTCGGCCAAGGAGCGTTCCTTCTACGCGTTCGGCTGCCCCAACTGCAAGGATGAGGTCCGCAAGCCTGCCGGTGAGGACGTCGTCGCGCTGCTGGTCTCCGGCGGCGTCTCCGTCGAGCGCTGGACCATCCCGGCCGAAGCGATGGAGCAGCACAACGGCTCCACCATCGCGTGGGACGACGTCCTCGACTTCGCGCTGGTCCTCGACTCCTGCGACGACCTGGCCTCCCTCGCCGGGCGCGGGCTGCGAACGGTGCGCTGACGTCGAGCCGATGCACGACCCGTCTGGTCCGCGGCACCTGAACGGAGCTGTGACGTTGGCGTCAACTGAGTGACGGAGCGCCCCGAACGGCACTCCGACGCGCATGCTTGACCCATACCGCGCCGCCATGGACGTACGATGGCGGCGCTTCGTCCAACTCTGGAGGACCGATGTTCCGCAATCTCGTCGACCACCCCTGGGTGCTCGTCATCCTCGTCGTGCTCATCATCGCGCTGTTCGGCAGCAAACGACTGCCGGATGCCGCACGCGGCCTGGGCCGCTCGATGCGCATCTTCAAGAGCGAGGTCAAGGAGATGAAGAACGACGGCAAGGAGGACTCCAAGTCCCCCCTCACCGCCGCTCACGACTCCGAGACGACCGCCCTGGAGAAGAAGCTGGCCGCCGAGCAGGCCGAGTCCGAGGCCGCTCAGCAGCGCCAGACGCGCGCTTCCTGATCCAGCGCGCCGCGGACTGAGAGCGCACCCCAACCATGGCTGTCACCACCGTCCGACGACGCTCACCGAAGGATCCGGAGGGGCGTATGCCTCTCATGGAGCACCTTCGGGAGCTGCGAAACCGTGCCGTCAAGGCGGGGATCGCGCTGCTCATCGGCAGCATCGCCGGGTGGTTCCTCTGGCGTGGTTGGAATTCCCCGTTGTGGGGTCTCCCCAAGTTCACCGGTGGGATCTTTGGTCTCATTCAGGCGCCGATCACAGATGCAGCGGCAGCCGAGCACCTCACGAATGTGAGTCTCAACTTCGGTGAGATCGGTGCTGGCTTCGACTTCGCGATCAAAGGTGCGATCTGGGTAGGGGTCATCGTTTCGAGCCCCATCTGGCTCTGGCAGTTCTGGGCATTCATCACGCCAGGGTTGACGAAGAAGGAACGCCGTTACGCCGTCGGCTTCATCCTGGCGGCGGTGCCGCTGTTCCTCCTGGGCGCGGCGATCGCCTACGCGGTGCTCCCGAACGCGGCGCGCTTCCTTCTTGATTTCACCCCGACCCACGGCTCGAACGTTATTGCTGCGGGGCCCTATCTCAGCTTCTGCATGCGAATTATCCTCGCGTTCGGAGCTGGCTTCCTCATGCCGGTCGTCCTAGTCGCCTTGAACTTTGCCCACCTGCTGTCCGGCAAGGCGATCCTCAAGCAGTGGCGGATCAGCGTCTTCCTGAGTTTCCTGTTCTCCGCCGTCGTGACACCGACGTCCGACATCACGACGATGCTGCTCCTCGCATTGCCGTTGCTCATCCTCTTCGCAGCCGCGACGGTCATCTGCCTGCTGAGCGACCGTCGACGCGCGAAGAATTCCGACGAGCCGGACTTCTCGGACCTCGACGACGACACCGCCAGCGCACTCTGACCCTCTGGTGAACGCCGGAGGGCGGATCGGTCTCCTCGTAAATCCCACGGCGGGTCGCGGGGCGGGTGCCGCCGCGGGCCGCGCCGTGCTGGCGGGGCTGCGAGACCTCGGACATCAGGTCAGCGACCTCAGTGGGCCGGACCTCGCCGCGAGCAGTGCGGCCGTCCGGGCTCGGGCAGCGGCGCTGGATGCTCTCGTCGTCGTGGGGGGCGATGGCCTGGTCCACACCGCGGTCCAGGCGGTGGCGGGTACGGCGACGGCCCTCGCCATCGTGCCGGCCGGAACCGGCAACGACATCGCCCGCGGCCTCGACCTCCCGGTGGGAGGCATCACGGCCTCGATGGCCACCATCTCCGCTGCGCTGCGGGATGGTCGTACCCGGGCCGTGGACCTGGTCCGGGTCGGGCGCGGCGGCGGTGACAGCGACGGAGACGGAGACGGGGCCACGACGGCCTGGTTCGTGAGCATTCTGGCGTCGGGGGTGGATGCGCTCATCAACCAACGTGCCAACGGCTGGCGATGGCCCCGCGGACCCGCCCGCTACACCCTTGCCGCCCTGCGCGAACTCGCCGTGGTGCGCGGCATCGGCCTGCGGATCACCCTCGACGGCGTACAGATCGAGCGGGACGCTCTGCTGGTTGCCGTGGCGAACACCCGCAGCTACGGCGGCGGGATCCTGATCGCCCCCGACGCCGACCCCACCGACGGTCTGCTGGACGTCGTCGTCGTCGAACGATTGTCCGCGTTCGCCGCGCTGCGGATCTTCCCGCAAGCTCGCCGTGGGGCGCATCTGGGCATCGCGCAGGTGAAGGTGCACCGCGCCCGAATCGTCACCCTCGATGCACTGCCGGGGCAGCAGCGCCCGCATCCGTACGCCGACGGTGAGCCTTTCGGGGATCTGCCCGTCACCTGCGAGGTCGTCCCGGGAGCGCTGCGCGTTCTTGCCTGACGTCCGTCACCGGCCGACCTGAGCCTGGAGTTGAGCGGGTCGACGGGCCCCGCAGTGACTCTCTGACGTACTGTCACCGCATGGCGAGTCCCGCGGAACGCTTCGCGGCAGCGCGCCGTCGAACGGAGGAGTCGAAGACCCAGCTCGCGCGGTTCGCGAGCACGGTCGGCTTCGAGCTCGACGGCTTCCAGCTGCAGGCGTGCCAAGCACTGGAGGCCGGCCGGGGCGTACTCGTGGCCGCGCCGACCGGGGCGGGCAAGACGGTCGTCGGTGAGTTCGCCGTCCACCTCGCCCTCCAGACCGGGCGTAAAGCCTTCTACACGACGCCCATCAAGGCCTTGTCGAACCAGAAGTACGCCGAACTGGTGCAGCGCCACGGCGCGGCGAGCGTCGGGCTGCTCACGGGGGACAACTCCCTCAACGGCGAGGCGCCCGTCGTCGTCATGACGACCGAGGTCCTGCGCAACATGCTCTACGCGGGATCATCCCTGCTCGACGGCCTCGGTTATGTCGTGATGGACGAGGTTCACTACCTCGCCGACCGCTCCCGCGGTGCGGTGTGGGAAGAGGTGATCATCCACCTTCCCACGGATGTGCTCGTCGCCTCCCTGTCGGCGACCGTCAGCAACGCCGAGGAGTTCGGCGCCTGGCTCGACACCGTCCGCGGGGACACCGAGGTCGTCGTCTCCGAGCACCGACCGGTTCCGCTGTGGCAGCACCTTGCCGTGGGCAACCGGCTCTACGACCTGTTCACCGACCCCGATGGGGAAGCCCTGGAAGGCGACGAGGGATCCCTGGTGCCTGGGGCGATCGTCAACCCCGAGCTCGTCGCCATGTCGCGCCAGCAACTGCGATCCGACCGCCTCGCCTCCACCACGGGTCGTGGCCGCCAACGTGGGGCCGCCCGCGCCCACGACGGCCGGGGACGGGGGATCCCGGCTGCGGGCGGCGGCCCACGTGGTGGTGGGCGACCCGCGAGTCGCGCGCAGATCCTCGACGCGCTCGACCACGCCGGGTTGTTGCCGGCGATCACGTTCCTGTTCAGTCGCGCCGGCTGCGACGCCGCCGTCAACCAGTGCGTGGTGTGGGGGTTGCGGTTGACCACCCCCGAGGAGGGCAAGACGATCCGGGCGATCGCCGAGGAGCGCTGCTCCGAGATCCCCAGCTCCGACCTCGCCGTACTCGGATACTGGGAGTGGCTCGACGGACTGGAACGCGGCCTCGCGGCCCACCACGCGGGGATGCTCCCGGTGTTCAAGGAAACCGTCGAGCACCTGTTCGCGGTCGGGCTCGTCAAGGCGGTCTTCGCGACCGAGACCCTGGCCCTCGGCGTCAACATGCCGGCGCGGTCGGTGGTGCTCGAGAAGCTCACGAAGTGGAACGGGCAGACCCACGTCGACGTCACGCCGGGGGAGTACACCCAGCTGACCGGGCGCGCGGGCCGACGCGGCATCGACGTCGAGGGGCACGCCGTCGTCCTGTGGGCGCCGGGTACCGACCCCGAGTCCGTCGCGGGACTGGCCTCGCGCCGTACCTTCCCGCTGCGCTCCAGTTTCCGCCCCACCTACAACATGGCCGTCAACCTCGTCGAGACCGTGGGACGCGAACGCGCCCGCGACATCCTCGAGACGTCGTTCGCGCAGTTCCAGGCCGACCGCGCCGTCGTCGGACAGGCCCAGCAGATCCGCAACCAGACCGAGGCGTTGTCCGGTTACCAGGACGCCATGACGTGTCACCTCGGTGATTTCGGGGCGTACTTCGCGTTGCGCCAGGCGGTCGGGGAGCGGGAGAAGGAACTCTCCCGGGTCGGCGCGGCACAGCGTCGGCGCGACGCGCAGGAGTCCATCGACGCGTTGAGCCGCGGTGACGTCATCCGGCTCCCCGGTGGACGGCACGCGGCGTTCGGCGTCGTACTGGATGTGGTGGAAGGCAAAGGTTTCGACGGTCCTTCTCCCCGCGTACTGGGCCAGGACCGACAGGTCCGGACCATCGCCGCGAGCGACTTCACCGCGAGCGTCGACGCACTGGCCCAGGTCCGGGTCCCGAAGACGTTCAACTTCCGCAGCCCGCAGGAGCGTCGCGACCTCGCGTCCTCGTTGCGCAACGCCCTCGCCGAGATCGGTGGTGGCGACGTTCCCCGGCGTCGCCAGACGTCGTCGGTGGGGGAGGACAGGGTCCTGATCGACCTGCGCGAGAAGGTCCGCGCCCACCCCTGTCACGGATGCTCCGAGCGCGAGGAGCACGCCCGCTGGGCCGTGCGGGAGGAGAAGCTGCGTCGCGAGACCCATGGTCTGCAGCGCAAGATCGAGGGCCGCACCGGCACCATCGCGCGCACCTTCGACCGGGTCTGCGACCTGCTCGCCGAACTCGGCTACCTCGACCCCGACGGACTCACCGTCACCGACGCCGGCCGCACCCTGCGCCGGTTGAATGCCGAGACCGACCTCCTGGTCGCCCAGTGCCTACGCCACGGCGTGTGGGACGGGCTCTCTCCCCAGGATCTCGCGGCGGCTGTCTCCACCCTCGTCCACGAGTCGCGACGGGATGAATCCGGGCGCACCGAACGCATCCCCCGTCGCGCGGAGGCCGCGATCGCGGTGACCCACCGGTTGTGGAGCGAACTGACCGACCGCGAGGACGAGCACCATGTGCCCACCACCCGGGAACCCGACCCGGGCCTGGCCTGGGCCGTTCACCAGTGGGCGTCGGGGCACCGCCTGGACGAGGTGCTGCGCGAGGCCGACCTCGCGGCGGGCGACTTCGTGCGCCGTTGCAAACAGCTGGTCGACCTGCTCGACCAGATCGGTGCCGCCAGCACCGATCCCGCGTTGCGCAAGGCCGCCCGGGCGGGAGTCGACGCCGTGCGCCGAGGTGTCGTCGCCCACACGTCGCTGACCTGACCCTCACGGAAGTGTCGTGAGCACCGCTGTCAGGACCCGCTCGACGCTGGACTGCAACCCCCAGCGGTGCACGAGGGCCCCGAGCCTCTCCAGGTCGGCGGGTTCGCGGCGCAACGCGTCGTCGAAGGCTTCAACGGGCGCGTCGCGGGCGGTCTGCACGACGACGGGGGCCGCGTCGAGGTAGTCACCCGCCTCGAGGAGCATCCGGCGCTGGTGGGGGGAGAGGCCCGTCGAGGGGTCCGCAGCCGCCCCCCGTAACCCGGCCAGATCGCCGTAGCGGGTGATGAGTGCCGCCGCTGTCTTCTCCCCGATGCCGGCCACACCCGGCAACCCGTCCGACGGATCTCCGCGCAGCACGGACATGTCGGCGTAGGCCTGGCCCGTCGCGACGCCGTACCTGCCCTGCAGCCAGTCCTGGGTCACCAGATCGGCTTTGCGAACTCCCTTGCCGCAGTAGAGGACACGGACACCGGCGTCGTCGTCGACCAGCTGGAAGAGGTCCCGGTCCCCGGTCACCACCTCGACAGGGACGGCGCCGCCCACCCTAGTCGCGAGGGTGGCCATCACGTCATCGGCCTCGAAACCCGGGCTCCCCACCCGCGCGATCCCCAACGCGGCGAGCACGTCGACGATGACGTCGACCTGCGCAGGCAAGGCGCCCGGCACGTCCTCACCGCCGTCACTCGCCACCCGGTGCGCCTTGTAGGAGGGCAACGCGTCGGTGCGAAACGCCGGGCGCCAGTCGTCGTCCCAGCAGGCCACCAGCCGTGTCGGACGATGAGTCGTCACCAGGAACGCGATGGAGTCGAGGAACCCCCGCACGGCGTTCACGGGTGAACCGTCGGGAGCGGTGACCGAGGCCGGCACGCCGTAGAACGCGCGGAAGTACAACGACGCCGAATCCAGAAGCATGAGACGGCCGGGGATGGGCATGCGTACGATCCTTTCACCCGAGGGACCAGGCCCCCGGCTACACCGGTCGACGCGCGAAGACCCTCCGTCCGGGTGACTCCGGGGCGGGGAACCGGGCGGATGCTGTGACAGTGGTCGTGGCCGGGGTCATCGGTCGCACCCACGCACGGCATGAGCACAGGATCAGCAACCAGGGGAGACCTGCAGTGAGTACGACGAACCAGCCGACCGAGACCACCCCGACCACGACCACCCTGACCAGAACCGGGGTGCGCGCGACGCGTCGTCGTCACCTCGGTGCCCTCACCGTCAGCGGCGTCGCCGTACTCGCCCTCGGTCTCGGTGCCTGCGGTGGCAACGATGACACCGCCGCACCTGCGGCCATCAGCTCCTCGTCGGTGGCGTCGCCCGCGACCGAACTGAGCGCCTTCAAGGTCGTACAGGCCTCCGCCACGCAGTCCCAGAAGGCGGGCAGTGCCAAGTTCTCGGTCTCGGTGAACGGCACAGCCGACGGCCAACCCCTCACCGCCTCCAGCGACGGGTCCTTCGACGCCGAGACCAAGGCCGTGGAGATGACCGTGACCCTGCCCGCGGCTGCCGGCGGCAGCACCGTCACGCTGCGGATCGTAGACAACACCATGTTCATCTCGGGAGCCCCGCTCACCGCCGCGGGCCAGTGGGTGCAGATGCCGCTCGATGACGCCGCCGCCATGGGTCTGGACACCGAACAGATGGACCCGACCAAGACGCTGCTGCAGCTGCAAGCCGTCGCCGACGACGTCACGGAGGTTCCGGCGATCGACGTCCGTGGTGTTACCGCGAAGGGCTACTCGGGGACCATCGACATGGCGAAGGCGATGGCGCTGCTGCCTGCCGACCAGCAGGCGAAGGTCGGGAGCGCCGCGACGGAGATCTCCGACGTGCCCTTCACCCTCTACCTCGACGACCAGAACCGTCCCGTGCGCATCATCGAGAAGGTCGCCATCGAGGGTTCCAGCCTCGACATCGCGATGGACTACTACGACTGGGGCAGCGACGTGAACATCGCCGCCCCCGACCCGGCCACCGTCACGACCATGCCGGGCATGGACGCCTCGGCCGGCGCCGGCGCAGACGCCACCTCCTGACCCCAGGACGACCGGAGGGGCGTCCTGGGTGCGACGTCCCTCCGTGTGGTCCCAGCCCTCCGCTTCCTAAACTGCGCCCGTGACAACCGCCGCCCCCGCCCGCCGCCTCTACCGAGGTGGGTCGGTCTACAGCCCTGCCGACCCGTTCGCGACGGCGATGCTCGTCGAGGGCCCGACCATCGCCTGGATCGGCCCCACCGAGGCGGCCGGGGCCTGGACCCGCGACGGGGACGAGATCGTCGAGCTCGACGGCGCCCTCGTCACCCCGGCCTTCGTCGATGCCCACGTCCACCTCACCGAGGCCGGACTGCGCGATACCGGCCTCGACCTCGCCACCGTGCGCAGCGCTGAGGACCTCCTCGACGCGGTCGCCCGCGCCGCCGCAGCACAGCCCGGCGCGCTGATCGCGGGTTTCGGTTGGGATGAGAGCCGCTGGGAACGCGGAATGCGGGTGCCGACGCGCGCCGAACTGGACCGGGCCGCGGGCGGTGCCCCCGTCCACCTCTCCCGGGTGGACGGCCACAGTGCCCTGGTCTCCTCCTCCCTCGCCGCCGCGGGAGACCTCCTCGGACGCACCGGGTGGGAGGAGGACGCAGCGATCAGCGGGGACGCGCACCACGCCGCCCTGCACGCCCGCTGGGCCGCCCTCACCCCTACCGCCGCCGAAGCCGCGCACCGGGCGGCGCTGCGCTCGGCCGCCGCGCTCGGTATCGGCTCCGTGCACGAGATGTCCGGGCCGTGGCTGGCCCCACCGGGTGACCTCGCGGCCCTTTCCGCCCTCTCCGGAGTGGGCACCCACGACGAACGGGCGGCCGGTCGGGAAGCTCTGCCTGACGTCGTCGGTTACCTGGCGGAACTGGTCACCTCCGAGGATGACGTCCGAGGCGTTCTCGACGACGCCGCGGCCCAGGGGATCACCCTGGCCGGTATCGGCGGTGACCTCTGCGTCGACGGGGCGCTGGGCTCGAGGACGGCCGCCCTGCGCGCCGACTACGCCGACGCCGTCGGTGAGCGCGGACGCCTCCACCTCTCCACCGCACAGGTCCGCGACCACCTGCACGCCTGCACGCTCGGCGGGGTGCAGGCCGCCTTCCATGCCATTGGGGATGCGGCCCTGGACCGGATGGCCGCGGCGCTGGAGGACGTGGCGGCCGAGCTCGGGGTCACGGCCGTGGCGAGCGCCGGTCACCGGGTCGAGCACGCGGTGGCCGCGGACGCGCAGATCA
>JBPBQU010000355.1:0-21102 GCA_050955085.1 Janthinobacterium lividum
AGGCCCGCCCCGATGTAGGTGTAGAACGCACCGGCGTTGGGGACGTAGCGGGTCATCGCGGTGAAACCGACCGCGAAGAACATCAGGATCAGCGCCCCGATGGCGTACATCGCGGGGTAGCCGGCTCCGTTGCCGATCGTGATCCCGAGCGGGACGCTGCCGCCGACGACGGTCAGCGGGGCGGCGGCCGCGACCACCATGAAGACGATGGGGCCGACCCCGAGCTTGCCCGTGAGGCGACTGGTCTGCGGTGCCTCGACCTCCGCCGTGGTACTGGCCATAACGCTCCTCGTGTCTGGGGTGGTGTCTGGGGTGATGTCTGTGGTGTCTGGGGTGGTGATGAATGGACGCGGGCGTGGGGGTGGCGCTGCGCCGGGGGTGTGGCGACGCCGGGAGGGACGTCCGCTTCGATCCTCGCGCTCGCGCGTTTCAGTCGTGTTTCTCCTGGGTGACATCGTTTTCGCCGACGGGCCGCGGCGAGATGGACGTCGTCCCCGTCCGGGCGGTGTCGGAGAAACCTGCTCGAAATGCGCTCGCAACACCCGGGTCCGGTCGCGGCGGATCGAGCACGCCGCAGAGGCTGACCGAGAGTTGTGCGCCGCCCGGGGCTAGGGTGCTTGACGCCCCGTGCCGCCCGGCACTTCGCCCACGACGACGAGGAAGACGAGGAACCGGTGGACCTCTTCGAGTACCAGGCGCGCGACATGTTCGCAGCGCACGGAGTACCCGTGCTGGACGGCAAGGTCGCGACCACTCCAGCGGAGGCCAAGGCCGCGGCCGAAGCCATGGGTGGCGCAACCGTGGTGGTCAAGGCGCAGGTCAAGGTGGGCGGCCGCGGCAAGGCCGGCGGCGTGAAGCTCGCCCACACCCCCGAGGAGGCGGCCGAGAAAGCCGGCGAGATCCTCGGCATGGACATCAAGGGACACACGGTCCACCAGGTGATGATCGCGCAGGGCGCGAAGATCGCCGAGGAGTTCTACTTCTCGGTCCTGCTCGACCGTTCCAACCGCACCTACCTCGCCATGGCGAGCGTCGAGGGCGGCGTGGAGATCGAGCAGTTGGCCGTGGAGCGTCCCGAGGCGCTGGCCCGGGTCGCGGTCGACGCACTGACGGGCATCGACGCCGCGAAGGCCGCCGAGATCGTCGAGGCCGCCGGGTTCGCCCCCGAGCTGCGCGAGCAGGTCTGCGACGCGATCCAGAAGTTGTGGACGGTCTTCGTCGCCGAGGACGCGACCCTCGTCGAGGTGAACCCCCTGGTGCGCACCGAGGACGGCGCCATCGTGGCCCTCGACGGCAAGGTGACGCTGGACGAGAACGCGGACTTCCGCCACCCCGCCCACCTCGAGCTGGTCGACGCCGCCGCGGCGGATCCGCTGGAGGCGAAGGCGAAGGAGTTGCACCTCAACTACGTCAAGCTCGACGGTGAGGTCGGCATCATCGGCAACGGTGCGGGTCTGGTCATGTCGACCCTCGACGTCGTCGCGTACGCGGGGGAGAAGCACGGTGGCGTACGGCCCGCGAACTTCCTCGACATCGGCGGCGGGGCGTCCGCCCAGGTCATGGCCAACGGTCTGGACGTGATCCTCAACGACGCGCAGGTGAAGAGCGTGTTCGTCAACGTCTTCGGCGGCATCACCGCCTGCGACGAGGTCGCCAAGGGCATCGTGTCGGCGCTGGGGATCCTCGGCGACGAGGCGACCAAGCCGCTCGTGGTCCGTCTCGACGGCAACAACGTCGAGGAGGGCCGACGCATCCTGGCCGAGGCGGCGCACCCGCTCGTCACGGTCGTGGACACCATGGATGGGGCGGCCGACAAGGCCGCCGAGCTCGCCAGCACCGGGAAGGCCTGAACCGTGTCGATCTTCATCACCTCCGAGAGCAAGGTCCTCGTCCAGGGGATGACCGGTTCCGAGGGCCGCAAGCACACCCAGCGCATGCTGGCGTCCGGCACGAAGATCGTGGGCGGTGTCACCCCGGGTAAGGGTGGTCAGTCCGTGGACTTCACCGGAGCGGACGGTTCACCCCTCGCGATCCCGGTGTTCTCCTCCGTCGGTGAGGCCCGGGAGGCGACCGGCGCCGACGTCACGGTCATCTTCGTCCCCGCCAAGTTCACCAAGGGCGCCGTCGTCGAGGCCATCGAGGCGAAGACCCCGCTGGTCGTCGTCATCACCGAGGGCGTCCCGGTCCACGACTCGGCGGAGTTCTACGCCCTCGCCGCGGCATCGGGCACGACCCGGCTCATCGGCCCGAACTGCCCCGGCCTCATCAGCCCCGGCAAGTCCAACGTCGGCATCATCCCGGCCGACATCACCCCGCCCGGACGCATCGGGCTGGTGTCGAAGTCGGGCACCCTGACCTACCAGATGATGTACGAACTACGAGACATCGGTTTCTCCTCCGCGGTCGGGATCGGCGGCGACCCGGTCATCGGGACCACGCACATCGATGCGCTGCAGGCGTTCCAGGACGACCCCGAGACCGACGTCATCGTCATGATCGGTGAGATCGGGGGCGACGCGGAGGAGCGGGCGGCGGCGTTCATCAAGGAGAACGTGACCAAGCCGGTCGTCGGTTACGTCGCCGGTTTCACTGCCCCCGAGGGCAAGACCATGGGTCACGCCGGCGCGATCGTGTCCGGTTCGGCCGGCACGGCGCAGGGGAAGAAGGACGCCCTCGAGGCGGCCGGGGTCAAGGTCGGGAAGACGCCGAGCGAGACCGCGAACCTCGCGCGGGAGATCTTCAGGGCCCTCTGAGTGCCCGGACGTCCCACTCCAGCACCACCACGACCCCGTCGGCCTCGGCCGGCGGGGTCGTGTGCGTGAGCGGTTCAGCCGTTGAGCCCACCCGGGGCATCGGGTAGTTCCCGCGCGTGGCAGCGCGGGGTTCACCCCCGCACGCGGGACGATCGATACCGATGTCCAGCCTCGCCGAACGCCCTGCCACGGCCCCCCGGGCTACCCCTGCCGACCTGCTGCCGCTGCTCACGGCCGCGGTACGAGCCGTCCTCACGCTCCTGGTGCCGATCGTGGCCTTGAGCATCCTCACCTGGGTCGCGGCCGTGCGCTCCACGTCCTCGCTCGTCGCCGTCGTGCGGGTGGGTGCCGACGCGTGGCTGCTCGGCCACGGCGTCGACCTCGCGATCGTGGGTGGCTCGCTCGGGCTGGCCCCGCTGGGCGTCACGTTGCTCGCGATCCTCTCCGCCGTCCGGGCGGTGCGGATCTGGGTCCGCGACCAGGAAGAAGCGAGTCGGGCCGTCCCGTTCTGGCGCGGACTCGGGATCTTCGCCGGGGCCTACGGTGTGCTCACCGTGGTCGTGGCACTCGTATCCCGCAGTGGGGTGAGCGCGGCGGACCCGCTCACCGCCCTCCTCGGTGGTTTCCTGCTCGCCGGAGTCGCAGCGCTCGCCGCCACCTGGCGCCACCGGCCCGACCTCTCCGCTCGCGTTCCCCCCTTCGTCACCGCCGGGCTGCGACCCGCGGTCGTGGCGCTCGCCGCGCTGCTGGCCCTGGGTTCTCTCACCCTCGCCGTGGCCCTGGTGCGCGGCCGGGCCGACATCGCCCTGTTGCACGACGCCCTCGACCCGGGTGTGCTCGGTGGGTTGCTCCTCACCCTCGGGCAGGCGCTGCTGGTGCCGACGTTCGCCGTGTGGGGTCTGGCCTGGATCGCCGGCCCGGGCTTCGCGGTCGGGGTCGCCACCTCGGTGGCGCCGGGTGGGACGACGCTGGCGACGTTGCCGGCCATCCCCCTTCTCGGGGCGCTGCCGGCCGAGGGGCCGACACCCGGGTGGGCCTGGTTCTCGCTCGCCCTGCCGGTGCTCGTGGGCGGCGGGGCCTGGCTGCTGGAGGCCCGTCGGGGGACGCGCCGTGTGCAGGGGGTGCTGCGCCGGTGCGCGACGGCGCTGGTGACGGGCGCGGTGACCGGCGTCCTGACCAGCGTTCTGGGCCTTTTCGCGAGCGGTTCCGCGGGGCCCGGACGCATGAGCGAGCTGGGGCCACCGGCCGGGCTGCTCGGTGTCGTCGTGGCGGGCGAGGTCGCTGCGGGCGGGCTGCTGGCCGTCCTGATCGTCCACGGCTGGACGGCCTGGCGCGGGGCGAAGCTCGTCGTCGCCCTTCCCGATTCGGACTCGGGCCGTCGCCTCGACCTGCTCGGCCGGCTGCCGAAGACCCAGGATCTGGACGAACGCTGAGCAGTCAGGACGAACGCTGAGCACTCAGCGGGTGGGCTGCGGCCTGTCGGGGTTCGCCGACATGAGCGCCACCACGATCCCGTCGGGGTCGGCGATCTGGCCCATCCGCCCGTACGGGGTGTCCTCGGCCTCGCGAACCAGGGACCCGCCCGCACCCAGTGCCGCGGAGATGGCCACATCCACGTCGGCGACCGCGAAATACACCAGCCACCCCGGTTGTCCACCCCACAACGGCCCCAACCCGCCGACCGGCCAGGGCGCGTCCGGGTTCGTGACCGTCCCGTACCCGTCGAAGAGCGGTTGGAAGGTCCAGCCGAACACATCGGCGTAGAAGCGCATCGAGACGGCCGGATCGGCGCAGCGGAGGTCTTCCCAGATCATCGCGCCGGGGGAGTTCACCCATTCCGCACCCGGGTGGGCGCCGGCCTGCCAGAGACCGACCTCCGTGCCCGTCGGATCGGCGACGACGGCTCTGCGCCCGGTGTCGCCGATGTCCATCGCGGGTGCGAGCACGTGGCCGCCGGCGGCACGGACCTTCGTCAAGGTCGCGTCGAGGTCGTCGGTGGCGAGGTAGAGGGTCCACCCGAGACCGCCACGGGAGCCGATGCCGGCGGCCGCGCCGCCCTCGACGAGGCCCAGCCGGTAGTCGTCGAACTCCAGGCCGGTGTCAACGACCGTCCACCCGAGAACGGCGGCGTAGAAGGCTCCGGCGGCGCCGGGATCGGGGCAGGAGAGGTCCACCCAGGAGGGCACGCCGGGCGGCCATGGTTTCGTGCGGACGCTCATGACGGACAGTGCAGCGCCGTGCGGGCACCACTGTCCAGAGGGTGACGGCGCGTCGTCGTCACCGGGACGGCTATCGTCTGCCCACGTGCCAGCGCGTGTCCTCGTCCTCGCCTCCGGTTCCGGCTCGACGCTGCAGGCGCTGTTGGACGCGGACGCTGCGGGGTTCGTCGTGGTCGCGGTCGGCTCGGACAAACCGGGAGCCGCAGCCTTGGATCGCGCCCGCTGCGCCGGTGTCGAGACGTTCACCGTCGTCCCGGGGGAGCACCCCGACCGGGTGGCCTGGGACAGCGCACTCGCGGCTGCGGTTGCCGGTTTCGCACCGGACCTCGTCGTCCTCGCCGGGTTCATGCGGATCGTCGGCGCGCCGTTGCTCGACGCGTTCGCGGGCCGGATCGTGAACACCCACCCCGCGCTGCTGCCCTCCTTCCCGGGGGCGCACGCCGTCCGCGACGCCCTCGCGCACGGTGTGTCGATCACGGGCTGCACCGTCCACCTCGTCGACGCGGGGGTGGACACCGGCCCGATCCTCGATCAGGCCGCCGTACGGGTGCTGCCCGGTGACGACGAGGCGAGCCTGCACGAGCGCATCAAGGATCACGAGCGGGAACTGCTCGTCGACGTCGTGGGCCGACTTGCCCGCACCCACCCCACCGAGAGGACGGCCCCGAGCTGATGTCCGAGAAGAAACCCGTGAAGCGGGCCCTGGTCAGCGTCTACGACAAGACGGGGCTGGAGGAGTTGGCCCAGGGCCTGCACGCGGCCGGTGTCGCGCTCGTCTCCACCGGCTCCACCG
Source organism: Janthinobacterium lividum (assembly GCA_050955085.1). Lineage (GTDB taxonomy): Bacteria > Actinomycetota > Actinomycetes > Actinomycetales > Kineococcaceae > Kineococcus. The sequence continues at coordinate 5,766 of JBPBQU010000355.1, forward strand.
CCGCGCGCATCGCCGCCGCCGGGGTGCCCGTGACCCCCGTCGAGGAGCTGACGGGCTTTCCCGAGTGCCTCGACGGCCGCGTCAAGACGCTGCACCCCCGCGTGCACGCCGGGATCCTCGCGGATCGCCGGTTGCCGGAACACGTGCAGCAGCTGGTCGACCTCGGGATCGAGCCCTTCGACCTCGTCGTCGTGAACCTCTACCCCTTCGCCGCCACCGTGGCCTCCGGGGCCGGTTTCGACGAGGTCGTCGAGCAGATCGACATCGGTGGCCCCTCGATGGTGCGCGCCGCGGCGAAGAACCACCCCAGCGTCGCCGTCGTCGTCGATCCGGCCCGCTACGCCGAGGTGCTCGAGGCCGTCTCGGCGGGTGGTTTCGACCTCCGCACCCGGGCACGTCTGGCGGTGGCCGCGTTCGCGCACACCGCGGCCTACGACACCGCGGTGGCCGACTGGTTCGCGACGCAGACCCTCGAGGACTCCGACGGCGGGTGGCCGGCGGTGACGGGGATGGCGCTGGGGCGCAGTGATGTCCTGCGCTACGGCGAGAACCCACACCAGCAGGCGGCCGTGTACGCGGACCCGAGCGCGGACCCGGGGATCGCCCAGGCCGTGCAACTGCACGGTAAGGCCATGTCCTACAACAACTACGTCGACGCCGACGCGGCCCTGCGCGCGGCGTTCGACTTCGCCGAGCCGGCCGTCGCCGTGATCAAGCACGCGAATCCGTGCGGTATCGCCACCGGGAGTGACGTCGCCGACGCGCACGCGAAGGCGCACGCGTGCGACCCGGTCTCGGCCTACGGCGGGGTGATCGCCGCCAACCGCGTCGTCACCGCGGCCATGGCCGCCCAGGTCGCCGACGTCTTCACCGAGGTCGTCATCGCCCCCGGGTTCGAGCCAGAGGCGCTGGAGGTTCTGCAGCGCAAGAAGAACCTGCGCCTCATGCAACTGCCCGAGGGGTTCGCCCGCGGTTCGGTGGAGTGGCGCATGGTCTCCGGTGGTGTCCTCGTCCAGACCCTCGACCGGGTCGACGCCGAGGGTGACGATCCCGCGAACTGGACACTCGCCGCCGGTGCGGCCGCCGACGAGGCCACCCTCGCCGATCTCGTCTTCGCCTGGCGGGCCGTTCGTGCGGTGCGCTCCAACGCCATCCTGCTCGCCAAGGACGCCGCCTCCGTCGGGGTCGGGATGGGGCAGGTGAACCGGGTGGACTCCTGCCGGCTCGCCGTGGAGCGGGCCGGTGAGGATCGGGTCGTGGGGTCCGTCGCGGCCTCGGACGCGTTCTTCCCCTTCGCCGACGGAGCGCAGATCCTGCTCGACGCCGGGGTCGCGGCGATCGTGCAACCGGGTGGCTCCATCCGCGACGCGGAGGTCGTCGAGGCGGCGACCAAGGCCGGCGTGACCATGTACTTCACGGGTGCGCGGCACTTCGCCCACTGAGCTGCCCCGGCGCGCCCCGCGGATCATGCCCGCGGGCGCCGGGTGGTCGTGGTCGCGAAGCGCTCGTGCTCCGCTAGCGTTCAGTCCGTGCCTGTGCAGGGTCCCGAGCGCGTCTCGCCGCCGGGCAACGCCGTCCTGGCGACTCTCGTCGCCGGGATCGCGCTGGCCCTGATCGTCACCGTACTCATCGGTCCGAGCACCGGGGGGTTGCTCCTGGGGGTCGACCTGGTGATCGGCGCCATCTTGCGGCTGGTACTCCCGACGCGGGTCGCGGGCTCGCTGGTGGTGCGCTCGCGCGGGGTCGATGTCGGCGTCCTCCTGGTCCTCGCGGTGGCCTGCCTGACCTTGGCGTGGGCCCTTCCCTTCGGGTGACCTCCGCCCCGGGGGCACCTCGGGCCGAAGTTCTGCACCTGCCCCCGGTGAAGGTATGTTGAGCAGACCATCCAGAGCGACCGAGAGACCTGGCTCGTCGACGTCGCAGCAACCCACCTTCTCCTGGAGAGCAGTGGGTGCTACCGCCAGGTCCGATGGAGGATCACCGCAATGTCCGCAGGACGCCCGCTGAAGTTCGCCTACTGGGTCCCCAACGTCTCCGGAGGACTCGTCGTCTCGACGATCGAGCAGCGCACGAGCCACGACCCCGCCTACAACGTCGAGGTCGCGAAAGCTGCGGAGCGCGTGGGCTTCGAGTACGCGCTGACCCAGGTCCGCTACCTCGCCTCCTACGGGGCCGATGCCCAACACGAGTCGACCTCGTTCTCGCTCGCGCTGCTGCTCGCGACGCAGAAGCTCAAGGTCATCGCCGCCGTCCACCCGTTCTTCTGGCACCCCGGGGTGCTGGCGAAGTTCGCGGCCACCACCCAGGAACTGACCCAGAACCGGTTGGCTCTCAACGTCGTGTCGGGCTGGTTCAAGAACGAGGCGACGCAACTGGGCGTCACCTGGCACGAGCACGACGACCGTTACCGCCAGTCCGAGGAGTTCATCCAGATGCTTCGCGGGCTCTGGAGCGAGGACGGTTACTCCCAGCGGGGTGACTTCTTCAACGCCACCGACATCACCTTCCGTCCGCAGCCGACCCTTCAGCCCGAGCTCTTCCAGGGCGGGAACTCGACGGCGGCCCAGGCGATGGCCGGGCGGGTCAGCGACTGGTACTTCATGAACGGCAAGTCGATCGCGGACGCGGCCACCGGGGTGCGTGAGGTGAGCGCGCTGGCCGCAGCCAGCGGCCGCTCCGTCGGCTTCGGGCTCAACGGGTTCGCCGTCGTGCGCGAGACCCGGGCCGAGGCCGAGGGCGTGCTCGAGGAGATCATCGCCAAGGCCGACGTCACCAAGGTCGAGGGCTTCGGGGCCTCGGTCCAGGAGGCCGGGCATTCCACGAAGGACGGCAAGGGCATGTGGGCGGACAGCGAGTTCCGTGACCTCGTGCAGTACAACGACGGGTTCCGCACCGGTCTCGTCGGTACGCCCGACGAGGTGGCCCGCCGGGTGCTGGCCTACTCCCTCGTGGGCGTCGATCTGATGCTGCTCGGGTTCCTGCACGTGAAGGAGGAGGTCGAGGCGTTCGGCGAGCTCGTCATCCCGCGGGTGCGCGAACTCGAGGCGCGCCTCGTCGCCGGGGAGGATCTCGCCCTCGGTGCCGAGCTGGACGAGGCCGTCGCCGCGGCGACCGCACCCTTGCCTGCTCTGGTCTGATCGCTACAGTCCGCGGGCTCTCTCGCCGGGCGTCATGCCTGAACTGCCTCCAGCTGGGCGCCCGCTGGTCTGCGGCGCCCGGCAACGGCAGCTACCCGTCCGGGTCGGGGGGCCACGATCCCGGCGGGTGCCGTTCGGTCGCTGCGGCACGCGATGGGCGGGAGGGGGAAACGGCACGTACCGTGCGGGGGTGAGCGCCACCAGTACCCCCCTCGTCGAGAGCGGGAGTGACGTCGAACTGGTCGTCCTCCTCACCGAGGACGGCATGCCGTGCGGGACGGCACCCAAGGCCGACGTGCACCACACCTCGACACCCCTGCACCTCGCCTTCTCGTGCTGGATCGTCGATGAGTCCGGTCGCACGCTGCTCACGCGTCGTGCCGACGTGAAACGCACCTGGCCAGGAGCCTGGACGAACTCCTTCTGCGGGCATCCGGGGCCGGGGGAGGAACCCGTCGATGCCGTTCATCGCCGGGCCACCGACGAGCTCGGCACCACGGTCGTCGACGTCAGTACGGCTCTCCCCACGTTTCGCTATCGCGCGGTGATGCCCGACGGCACCGTGGAGAACGAGGTCTGCCCGGTGTTCACCGCACGCCTCGGCGGGCCTCTCGCACCGGACCCGTCCGAGGTGGGCGCAACCCGCTGGGTCGACCTGCAGGACCTGCGCGCCGAGGTGGCCCGGGACCCCTCGCCGTTCAGCCCCTGGATGCTCCTGCAGCTGGCGCAACTGCCCGCGGTGTAGTTCAGGCCGTGGCGACCGGGGCCTCCTCGGGCCCGAGGCGGATGACGGTGGCGCCGGGGATCGAGGAGTGGACTCCCGGGCCGGGCGCGAGCAGCAGCACCTGCGCGGGCGGGGAGACCATCGCGAAGACCGCGCCCAGGCGCTCCAGGCGTCGGGGATCGGAGTGGCCCAACGCGTCGTCGAGGACGACGGGAACCCCGTCGACGGGGTCGACGAGCGCAGCGCACGCCAGCCGGGTGAGGACGGCGAGTTGTTCACGCGCCCCGGTGGAGAGGTCCTTGTAGGGGACCGTGCGACCCGCCACCGTACGACTGCGGATGCGCAGGTCGTCGTCGAGGTCGACGCGGAAGTCGTCACCGAACACCCCGGCTCCCAAGGCCTCCAGCCGGTCGGTGAACGGTGCGACGTAGCGACGACGGCTGACGCTGCGGTGCGCTTCGAGGGTGTCGCGCAACAACCGTGCCGCGCCCGCCCGGCGCGTGAGCCCGTCGAGTTCACGTTCCAGGTGTTCGAGGGCGGAAGCTGCCGCGTCGTAGTTCTCCTGGCGGCCTTCCTGTCCCATGAACTCCAACCGGGCGGCGATCGCGCTCAGGTCCTTGCTGAGCGAACCCAGCGTCGCGGCGATTCGCTGATGCTCCGCCTCGGCCGCGCCGAGGCGGGTGCGGGCGCTCGCGGCACCTCGGGCGAGCAGTTCCGCCTGTGCCGCGTCGAGTTCCTCGCGGGCGAGGAGCGCGGCCTCGGCGGTGACGCGCGCGGCTGTCTCGACCTCCCCGTCGGGGTGCTGGGCGCGGTTGTCGAGGAGACGGTGCGCGGCGCGGGCCGCCTCCTCGGTCGCGGCCGCCAGCGCCGCCTCGTGGGCGGCGATGTCGCGGGTCAGGTCGTCGTACCGTCGCCGCGCCAGCGTCGCCGCCTGCTCGGTCTTGACGGCGATCGTGTGCGCGGCACGCTCGCCGTGGCGGGTCGCGGTCTCGTGGTCACGGGCCATCGCGACATCGGTGGGCGCCTCCGGACGGCCGGGTCCCGCAGCCTGCACCAGCACCGTCAGTCGCTCGACGTCGGTGCGGACCTGCTCCAGCGAACCGTCGGCGCGGAGGTGCTCGAGGCGCTGGAGGCACAGTGCCAGTGCCGCTTCGGCGTTGCGGCGCTGTTCGTGCGCGGCATGGACCGCCTCCACGTCCGCGCAACCCGTGGTGGCGAGGACCGCGCTCAACCGGTGCGCCGCGACGTCGACCGCGTCCGCGAGCGTGGCGGCGTCCGGACCGGGCAGCACCCGCACGCTGGCGAAACCGGCGAGGTCGATCTCGATCGGGTGGCTGGCTCTACGTTCCAGCGTGCGCCCCGCCCGTACCACCTGACCGTCGACCACTACCTCGAGCGCCATTGCCTCCACGATCACCTGTGCAGCAGCCGATTCCACCCGTGCCTGCGCCCAACGGAGTTCGTCGGCCGCCGTGTCCGCGCGGCGTACGGCAGCGGTGTCGACTCCCGGGCCGGCGACGGCTGCACCCGCCACCTCGGCGTCGGTGATGGCAGCCTCGAGGTCGCTCAGCCGTTGGCGACCACGTTCCAACGCACGAGTGTCCTCGAGCCGGCGCACGTCGTCGCGGGCCTCCTCGGCCAGGGTGCGGGCCTGCGCGGCGCTGGTGCGGGCGGCGAGGCTCGCCGCGTCACCTGCGGCGGCGGCGGTCTCCACGTCGACCCGGGCATCCTGCAAAACTCCCGCCCGCACTGTCGCCACGCTCACCCGCTGGGCGCGCTGCTCGACGTCCTCGACCTCGCGGCGGCGGGTGGCGACCGCGACGCGCGCCGCGGCGGCGGCCGGCTCGGCGAGGTCGAACCGGGCCTGGGCGCGCTCCACCCGGGCGAGCACGGCGGCCGAGACGTCGACCTCGGCCTGCAACCCGCCGACGAGGGCCGCACTCTCGTCGCGTTGCGCCGTCAACTCATCGCGGGCCAGCAGGAGATCCGCGAGGGTCTGGGCGTCGGCGGCGAGGGCGTCGAGAGCCTCCTGGGCGTCGGCGGCGGCGATCCGTGCGAGCCCCGCCTCCTCCGTGCAGGTGCGCAACCGTCCGCTTGCTCGCCCACTGGCGGTGAAGAACTCCCCGGCCCGGGCCGCGGCGGCTGCCAGCAGTGTCTGCGCACCGTCCGGGGCGTCGGGGGTCGATCCTCCGGCCGCGTCGAGGGCGGCGGAGAGGGCCGAGCTACCGCTGAGGGTCGAGGAGTCCAGGGGGGCTCCCTGCAACAACCGCAGCGCATCCCACAGCCCGGCGTCGAGGGTTTCGTCCAGGATCTGCTGGACGCGCTGGTGCGCCTCGTCACCGGTCAGTTGCTCGGGACGGGGTGCGTGCACGGTCAGCGTCGTGCTGGGCCTGGTGTGCCACTGCTTGCGGTAGGTGAAGCGGTAGTGACCGGAACTGATCTCGGCCTCGACCCGTGCGGGGGCGTCGCGGTGGACGGGTTTGGTGGCGAGGACGGTGGCCTTCTTCGAGGAGTGCTTCTCGGTGAGGAGCATGTCGAGCGCTTCGAGCATCGACGACTTGCCGATCTCGTTGGCCCCCTCGAGGACCACGACACCGGCGTCGGGCAGTACGAGTTCGCGGTGTTCGACACCACGGAAGTCGTCGAGCACGAGGCGGTGCAGTTTCACGTGACCGCTCCACCGCCGGCGAGGCGGAACAGCAGGGACAGCGCGTCACGCGCGGTCTCGGCCTGCGGCCCACCGCCCGTCGCGAGGGCCGTCAACTCCCCGATCGCGGAGTCCGCGAAACCTCCGATGCCGAGGTCGGCGAGTTCGTGGTCGTCGGGGCGCACGGCCAGGTCGGTGTGCCGCTCCCATTGCTGGACACCGGCCAGCAGGTGTGACTGCTCGGCCAGGAGATCATCGAGAATCGCCTTCTCCCGCAACGACAACGAACCGGTCAGGCTCAACGTGACCACTGTGCGGGCCTTGCTGGGCAACGCGGTGAGCCGGGCCCGCAGCGTGTCGACGTCGGCGGCGGAGTCGAGATCTGCCCGCAGGTGCGGGAACGACCACGTCCCGACCCGGACGGGTTCGACCTTGGGTGGGGACGCGTCGCTGATCTCGACGACGAGCACGTTTCCCGGGTCGCTCTCGAGACGGTCCGTCACCTCCTGGGTACCGGAATACCAGACCGCCCCGGTGCGTCCGACCTGAGTGGTGGAGTGCCGGTCGCCCAGGGCGACGTAGTGCAGTCGACCGTCCTCGATCGCCGCTTCGAGCGGAGCGAGCGCGATGCGCGCGGCGTCCTCGCGGTCGGGGGACAGCTCGTCGACGGCACCGTGCCCGACGAGGATGCGCAGCGTGGCATCGGCGGGTGGCCCCGTCGTGAGTGCCGCGGCGAGTGCGGCCCCGACGAGGTCGTGCGTCGGGTGTTTCGACGTCCAGGGGGCGGCCACGATCTCGACCCCGGGCCGCACCTCGACGGGCCCGGACCCGTCGAGCACGTGCACACCCGGGGTCCCCCGGACGGCCTCGGACGCGAGGATCGAGGACGCGTCGAGCGGGTCGTGGTTGCCGGGCAGCAGGTACACCGGCACCCCCATCTCGCTCATCGCCTCCAGCGAGCGGGCCAGCACGCGGGGCGCGATCGCGTTGGACTCCAACACGTCCCCGCACACCACGACGAACTCGGCCTCGTGCTCGCGGGCGACCTGCCCGATGCGGCGCAACGCGTCGATGCGGGCGGAGGTGTAGCGCGGCTGGGCGTCCGCGTCGAGGAAATGCCGCGTCATTCCCAGCTGCCAGTCGGCGGTGTGGACGAACCGGACAGCTTCCATGTGCCCGACGGTAAATGAGACCTCGGACACGACCCCGCAGGACGCGCCGCCGCGCACCGTGGGGGTGGTGCCGGATCGGTTCAGTGCGGCAGGGCACTGGGTCGGTTCAGTGCGGCAGGGCGCTGGGTCGGTTCAGTGCGGCAGGGCGCTGGCGCGCCAGCTCCCCGGACCCGGCGTCGGGGACAGACCGAGCAGGTGACACCGGTCGTTCCACCGCGAGCGCGGTGCGGGGAGGGGTTCCACCGGAGCCTGCCGGGACCACTGGGTCAGCACCACGGTGAGGGCGGCGAGTTCCTCGGGTTCGGGGTGGCCGCGCTCGATGCGCAGCGACGTCAGGAGTTCCGCGACCGGGTCGAGCGCGTCCTCACTCATCCCCGCAGTCCTCTCCGGACCCCGCGGCGAAACCGGCCGGCCACCGGTACGTCGTGGCTGGGGAAGCGGGCTTCGACCGGCTCACAGGGGTACGTTCCCGTGCTTCTTGGCGGGCAGGGTCGCGCGCTTCGTCGCCAATGCGCGCAACGCCTTGGTGATCTGCACGCGCGTCTGCGACGGGGCGATGACCGCGTCGACGTACCCGCGTTCGGCGGCGACGTAGGGATTCGCGAGTTCCAGTTCGTAGTCGTCGACGAGTTCCCGACGCTTCGCCTCGACGTCCGCACCGGCGTCCTCGGCCTGCTTCAACGTGGCGCGCTGCAGGATGTTGACGGCACCCTGGGCGCCCATGACCGCGATCTGCGCGGTGGGCCAGGCCAGACACACGTCGGCGCCCATCTCCTTGGAACCCATGACGATGTAGGCACCGCCATAGGCCTTGCGGGTGATGACCGTGACCAGCGGCACGGTCGCCTCCGCGTAGGCGTAGAGGAGCTTCGCGCCACGGCGGATGATGCCGTTGTGCTCCTGCCCCACCCCGGGCAGGAATCCCGGTACGTCGACGAGCGTGAGGATCGCCACGTTGAACGCGTCGCACAACCGGACGAAGCGGGCGGCCTTCTCGGAGGCGTCGATGTCCAGGGTTCCCGCGAGCTGTTGCGGCTGGTTGGCCACGATCCCGACGGTGTGCCCCTCGACGCGGCCGAAACCGCACAGGATGTTGGGTGCGAACAGCTCGTGGACCTGCAGGAACTCGCCGTCGTCCAGGATCGCCGCGATCACGGTGGTCATGTCGTAGGGCTGGTTCGCGGAGTCCGGGACGACGACGTCGAGCACCAGGTCGTCCTCGTCGACGTCGAGGCCCCGCCACTGCTCCGGGGGCAGCAGGGGAGCCTCGGAGAGGTTGTTCGAGGGCAGGAACGAGAGCAGGTCGCGCACGTAGCCGATCGCGTCGTCCTCGGACTCCGCGAGGTGGTGCGCCACCCCCGACCTCGTCGCGTGGGTGCGCCCGCCGCCGAGCTCCTCCATGCCCACGTCCTCACCCGTCACGGTGCGGATGACGTCAGGACCCGTGACGAACATGTGCGACGTCTCGTCGACCATCACCGTGATGTCGGTCAGGGCGGGGGAGTAGACGGCGCCGCCTGCGGAGGGACCGAGGATGAGCGAGATCTGCGGCACCACGCCGGAGGAGTGCACGTTGCGCCGGAAGATCCGCGCGTACTGCACCAGCGACGCGACGCCCTCCTGGATGCGGGCGCCGCCACCGTCGTTGATCCCCACGACCGGACAGCCCGTCGTCGCGGCGAAGTCCTGCAGCTCGGCGATCTTGGCGCCGTGCACCTCGCCGAGCGAACCCCCGAAGGCCGCGAAGTCCTGGGCGTAGACGCAGACCGGGCGACCGTCGACGGTGGCGTATCCGGTGACGACCCCGTCACCGTCCACGTGCTTGCTGCCCATGCCGAACGCGGTGGCGGAGCTACGGGCGAAACCACCGCGCTCGACGAAGGAGTCCTCGTCGACGAGAGCCAGGATGCGTTCGCGGGCGGTCTTCTTCCCCCGCGGGTGCTGCTTGGCTCCCGCTCGCTCGTTTGCCGTACGCGTCGCTGCTTCGGTACGCCGGTGCAGTTCGGCGAGCTTGCCCGCTGTGCTGCGCGGATCCACTCCCGGCTCAGCTGGGGCGTCCGCGGGCACTTCGAGACCACTCACGGAGCGGCAGCGTACTTGGCCGAGGACGCCGCTGGCGCCCGCACACAGCGGGACCGGTAGCTTGACGTCGAGACGAGATCCGAGTGGAGTCCACCCCGGGCGGGTCCACCACCGACGGTGGGCTGTGCAGCGAGTGGTCAGGAGGAGACAGCGCGTGGCCAAGATCAAGGTGCAGGGACCGGTCGTCGAGCTCGACGGCGACGAGATGACCAGGATCATCTGGCAGTCCATCAAGGACCGGCTGATCCACCCCTACCTCGACGTCGACCTCCAGTACTACGACCTCGGGATGGAGCATCGCGACGCGACCGACGACCAGGTCACGATCGACGCGGCCCACGCCATCCAGCGGGCCGGCGTCGGGGTGAAGTGCGCGACGATCACGCCCGACGAGGCGCGCGTCGAGGAGTTCGGCCTCAAGAAGATGTGGCGCTCCCCGAACGGGACGATCCGCAACATCCTCGGTGGCGTGATCTTCCGTGAACCCATCATCATCTCGAACGTCCCCCGCCTGGTACCGGGCTGGACCAAGCCGATCATCGTCGGACGTCACGCCTTCGGCGACCAGTACCGGGCCACGGACTTCCGTTTCCCGGGTGAGGGCACCCTGACCGTGACCTTCACCCCCAAGGACGGCTCCGCCCCCATCGAGCACGAGGTCTTCCAGGCCCCGGGCGCCGGCGTGGCCCTCGCCATGTACAACCTCGACGAGTCGATCCGGGACTTCGCGCGGGCCTCGCTCAACTACGGGCTCTCGCGCAGCTACCCGGTCTATCTCTCGACCAAGAACACGATCCTCAAGGCCTACGACGGCCGGTTCAAGGACATCTTCGCGGAGGTGTTCGAGGCCGAGTTCAAGGACGCGTTCGCCGCGGCCGGGATCAGCTACGAGCACCGCCTCATCGACGACATGGTCGCCGCCTCGTTGAAGTGGGAGGGCGGTTACGTCTGGGCCTGCAAGAACTACGACGGTGACGTCCAGTCCGACACCGTGGCCCAGGGTTTCGGTTCCCTCGGGCTCATGACCTCGGTCCTGTTCTCCCCGGACGGCAGTGTCGTGGAGGCGGAGGCCGCGCACGGCACCGTCACGCGTCACTACCGCCAGCACCAGCAGGGCAAGCCCACCTCCACCAACCCCATCGCGTCGATCTACGCGTGGACGCGCGGGCTGGCCCACCGCGGTGCGCTGGACTCCACGCCCGAGGTCACCGGTTTCGCCGAGACCCTCGAGGACGTCGTCATCAAGACCGTCGAGAGCGGCAAGATGACCAAGGACCTCGCGCTCCTCGTCGGCCCGGAGCAGGGTTTCCAGACGACCGAGGAGTTCCTCGCCTCGCTCGACGAGAACCTGGCCGGTCGTCTCGGCTGAGGACTCCCCGCACAGCGACTTCTGGCGTGGTCCTCCCCTCCCCTCCCCTCCCCTCCCCGGTTCCGGGCAGGGGTGGGACCACGCCAGATCTCGTGAACCGTCGCGCTCGTAGGATCGCCCCCGTGAGCGCACCCGCGAAACCCCTCGATCGGCGCCAGGTGATCGTCGACACCGACACCGGCCTTGACGACGCCCTCGCCCTGCTGTTCCTTGCGGGCTCCCCCCGCGCCGATATCGTGGCCGTCACCACCGTCTACGGCAATTGCGTCGTGGAGGATTCGTTGCGCAACGCCGGCTACGTCCTGCGCCTGGCCGGGTTGCCCGACGTGCCGCTGTCGAAGGGTGCGGCCGGACCGCTGCGAGGGGTGGCGCACATCGCCGGGTACGTCCACGGCAACGACGGTCTGGGTGATCTCGGACTGCAACGGCCCGATCCGGACACGACCTCGAACTCCGCAGCCGAGCAGATCGTGGAACTCGCGAACTCCGCGCCGGGGCGCTACGACCTCCTGGCGCTGGGCCCGCTCACCAATCTCGCTCTTGCGCTGCGTCTCGATCCCGCCCTGTTGGGAAAGCTGCGCTCGGTTGTCGTCATGGGCGGTTCCGGGCCTTACCAGCCGCTCGGGCGGTCGCTGATGATCGACGCCAACATCCAGAACGACGCCGACGCTGCGCACGAGCTGCTCACCGCTGAGCGCCCCCACGCCGCAACGATCACCCTGGTCGGGGTCGACGTGACCGGCACCGTGGTCCTGGACTAGGCCATGACAGCGTCGCTGCGCTCGGCGGGTACCGCCTGGAGCGACTTCGCCACTCGCGTCCTGGACGCCTATCACGACTTCTACGTCCACGAATGGGGTCGTCGGCTCGCACCCGTACACGACCCGCTGGCCGCAGCCGTCCTCCTCGCCCCCGAGCTCGTGACCTCGGCGGTCACCGGACCCGCGGCCGTGACGAGCAACGGGTTCGCGACGCGGGCGCGGGTGCTCAGGCTGCCCGACGGGACACCGCCCGCCCTGCCACGCGAGATCGCCCTGCCCGACGTCACGGCCGTCACCGGGGTGGACCGGGAGGCGTTCCTCGCTGGGTTCGTGACCACCCTCGCGGCCGGGGTGGCGCGGTGATCGAAGGGATCACCCACGCGGGTGGCGGTCGCCGCGCCGACCCGCCGGTCTCCCGTACGTCCTGCGGTGCGGTGCGGTTAGCGCGGTAGTGACACGACGGCCCGTGATTGGCTCTCGTCCTCGGGGTCGAACCCGCCGTGCCGACCCAGTTGCACCCAGAGGCAAAGTTGCGCCGTTTGGGTGCAGGGAATGCGGTAGCGGTAGTCGACGTCCGGGGCGCCATGCGCAACGGACGGGATCTCTCCCCGGCCTGGGGGTTGATGTCTGACGGGGATGAGTCCCGTCCGGCGCTCCACGCGGAGGAGAACATGTGGGATGGTGACCGCCGGTCGACGGGTGTGCCGAAGAGGTCTCGATGGCGTCGCGGGGGAGGGGTGGGGCTCGTGGTGGCGGTAGGCGGCGGTGGGGGTTGGGCCGCGAGCATTCCCGGTGACCCGGGCGCGATCGAGGCTGCAGCAGGAACCATGGCCGCTACCGGGTCTGCCGTGGACGAGACCGGGGATCAGGTCCGCGCCCATGCCGATGCCGCTACCGGGGTGTGGTTCGGTGCGGCGGGCAACGCCGCCCGTACCACGTTGGACCGCAGCGTCGGTTACGTGCGCAGCTACGCCGTGTCCACCAGCGCTGCGGCCCCCATCATGACCACTTACGCCGCGGCTTTGCGGAGCGCGCAGGCGCGGTACGCCCAGGCTTACGCCCAGCACGCGGGTGCGGTGGTGGCGTTGGTGGGGCTGGAGCAGTCCCGCGATTCAGCGGGCGCGGCGCTCGCCAGCGCGGCTGTTGCCGCCCGGGGGGCGGGTTCGGTGAACGCCGCGGAGGCTGCTGCGAGTGCGGGAGAAGCCGCCACGTTGAGGTTGACGCAGGTGGAGAGCCGGATCGAGGCGACCACCCGTCAGGCGCGCACCGCGGAGGACGGATTGCGCGGGGCCCTGGCCGACCTGGCTGCGGCGGATGCGGTGGCGACGGCGGCTCTGAACGCGCTGACCGGTGATTTGGAGGCGTTGGGGTCGGCGATTTCCCATTCCCACCCCGCCCCGGTGGCTCCGGCCCCGCGCGCCGCCTCGGTTCCGGCACCGCGGAAGGCGGTCGCGGAGGATGAGCATGAGGGGTTCTGGGCGCAGGGTCTCCATGCGGTCGATCACTTCGTGGAGGATCACGCGGCGGGGTTGAAGAAGGTTTCGGGTGGGTTGAAGGTTGTTTCCGCTGCTGCGGGGGTGTTGTCTCTCGTCCCGGTCCTGGCCCCGATCACGGCCCCCATCGCGGTGGCGACTGGTGCGGCGGCGTTGGGTATTGATGCGTCGGTGAAGCTTGCCACCGGGGAGGGGTCCTGGACTCAGATCGGGGTGGACGCCGCGTTGATGGCCCTGCCCGGGGCGGGGAAGGTCGTCGGGAAGGCGTTGGAGGGCACTGCGCTGGCCGCTGCCGCGGGTAGGGCGGTGGGCACTGCTGGTGGCGCCGTGCGGGGTGCGACCGCCAGTGTGCGTGGCGCGGTTCAAGGGCTGGCCGCCACCGGGAGGCGGGCGGTGAACGCCGCCACCAGCGCTACCCGCGTCACCGCGGGCGGCCTGCGCGGTGCTGCTCAAGGTCTGATCAACACCCCGCGGACGACGATCACCTTCGCACCGGCCGTCGCCCACGGTGGCCCCGGCGGGGGTGGCGTGAGCATCGTTGCCATGACTGACGCCGGCCGCGCGGCCAGTAATGGTTGGAAAGCGGGGGTCAGTCAAGCGCGCGCCGACTTGACCGAACCACCTGCGGGCGTGGATGCCGTCTCAGGCGGTGGGTGGGGTGGTTTGAAGGGTCATCCCTACGACCCTGATGTCGTTCGAGTCAGATCTAAGCAATGGTCTGATCAGATTTCTAACACGACCGCAAGGATTGCCAGGAATATCATTGAAAAAGGTGGTGGCCCCAAAGAAATTTCCCGAATCGACAGACCCGAAGAACATATTCCGGGAAGTCAATGGCACGCACAAGGACAAGGTGAGGGGAGCCCTGCGATTAATATGGACGGCACCTTTCGCCACGGAGATCCACGCTGGTCAGAGGCTACCCTTGTCTGGCTACGTGACCACGGATGGAGGGTTTGATCGTGGCAATTCAACCGCGAGCCGAGAACATTCAAAAGTTCGAAAAACTATTAACCGATGAAAAGTTAACAGACATGCGCCAGTTCGGCAGAATTGATGTTATCGACGAACCCCCTTTGTTTTCGCGCCTAAGTCGGATTGACTTCCTCAGCGGACTCCCGCTGGCTGAGCAGAACAGGCAATTGATTCGCGCCGCGGTATGGCATTATGAACGTACCTGCTCGTACCTTGCCAAGCACCCGGATCAGACGTCACCGGACATCTTAAATCTGGTCTCCGTGACAGATTGGTGGGTGGACCATCCGCAGGGTGGTGGAGAACCCAACACCAACGGTCAGGTGGACCTCCTGAGGCCCCATTTTTGGCTCGCGGACCTGAGTCATCCTGATCTGAGTGCGTGGCATGTGCGGAAACCGCGGACGATGTGCGGCGCGTTCGTACAGGAGGTCTTGGACCACTCCACTGATTATGAGGTTTTTGAAGCAACTGTTGACGAGATTTGGACCTCCTTGCCAGTGCGGGTTTACATAGCCCTCACCGGGGCCATGCCCCGCGATCGGATTGTCTGAACCTAATGGGGCTTACCGGCCAGGGGTCCGGCGAAGTCCGGTCGAGTCGCCTTCGTCAACTGCAACACGCCGACCTCGAACCTCAACTACGACCGCCCGCGACCACCTCGTAGCAGACGGCAGTCAGTCGTCATCGGGGGTCTGCGCCCGCCGTGAGGCACCCTCGGGCCGACTTCGCCGGAGCCCTGGCCCTCCCACGGACCTGCAACTGGAGCGCTTGGTCTATGAAGTGGCGCGGCCACTGCCCCCCGAGGTGGTGATCACCCCGGTGGTGGCGTGGTTTGGTCAGCCCGGTGGTGGCGTCATGGTGAGCCTGGACCGTTCGGTGCGGGCTTACGTCGAGTCGGGTGCGCTCCTGGCGTTCACCCTCGACGCGGTTACCTGAGAGAGTGTTGCGTTACTCCCGTTGACAGATCGTGACCT
>JBPBQU010000356.1:0-15800 GCA_050955085.1 Janthinobacterium lividum
CCGACGACAGCGTGGGGCACACCATGCTCTCGGTGGTCGTCAACCCCTTCTTCGACTGGGCCAACGACCGACGGCCGGGCCACGAGTACCACGAGTCGGTGATCTACGAGGCGCACGTCAAGGGCCTGACCCAGTCGCACCCGGACATCCCCGAGGAGATCCGCGGGACCTACGCCGCCATGGCGCATCCCGCGATCATCGAGCACCTCGTATCCCTGGGGATCACCGCGGTCGAGTTCATGCCCGTGCACCAGTTCGTCCAGGACACCCACCTGGTGGACAAGGGGTTGTCGAACTACTGGGGTTACAACACCATTGGTTTCTTCGCCCCGCACAACGCCTACTCCGCGACGGGTCAGCGCGGTCAGCAGGTGCAGGAGTTCAAGTCCATGGTCAAGGCCCTGCACGCCGCGAACATCGAGGTGATCCTCGACGTGGTCTACAACCACACCGCCGAGGGCAATCACATGGGCCCGACGCTGTGCTTCCGCGGCATCGACAACCAGGCCTACTACCGCCTGGTCGACGGTGACCTGGGCCACTACTACGACACCACCGGCACGGGCAACAGCCTGCTCATGCGCCACCCCCACGTCCTGCAGCTCATCATGGACTCGCTGCGCTACTGGGCGGAGGAGATGCACGTCGACGGCTTCCGCTTCGACCTCGCGGCCACCCTCGCCCGCCAGTTCCACGAGGTCGACCGCCTCAGTGCGTTCTTCGACCTGGTGCAGCAGGACCCGGTCATCTCCCAGCTCAAGCTCATCGCCGAACCCTGGGACGTCGGCGACGGCGGTTACCAGGTCGGCGGGTTCCCCCCGTTGTGGACGGAGTGGAACGGTAAGTACCGCGACGCGATGCGGGACTTCTGGCGTGCGGAGCCCGGCACCCTGGGTGAGTTCGCGAGTCGCATCAGCGGTTCCTCCGACCTCTACGAGCAGTCGGGGCGCAAGCCGATCGCCAGCATCAACTTCGTGACGGCGCACGACGGTTTCACCATGCGCGACCTGGTGTCCTACAACGACAAGCGCAACGATGCCAACGGTGAGGGTGGCCTCGACGGGGAGAGCCACAACCGGTCCTGGAACTGCGGGGTCGAGGGCCCGAGCACGGACCCCGAGATCGTCTCGCTGCGCGCGCGTCAGCATCGCAACCTGCTTGTGACGCTGCTGCTCTCGCAGGGGGTACCGATGCTGCTGCACGGTGACGAGCTGGGTCGTACCCAGCAGGGCAACAACAACGTCTACTGCCAGGACAACGAACTGTCCTGGGTGGACTGGGACCTCGACGAGGCACAGCGGGAGCTGCTGGCGTTCACCCAGCGGATCGTGGCCCTGCGCCGCACCGAGCCCGTCTTCCAGCGGCGGCGGTTTTTCGCGGGTGACGCCAGCCACGGCGGGGAGAGCGACGTCGGTGACATCGAATGGTTCGGCCCCGACGGTTCGGAGATGCGCGACGGTGACTGGGGGGACGCGAGCAACCGTTCGATCATGGTCTTCCTCAACGGTGAAGCCATCCCGGAACTGGACCGGCGCGGTGCGCGGATCGTGGGTGACTCCTTCCTGATCATGTGGAACCCCTGGCACGAGGCGGTCGAGTTCACGGTTCCCGAGAAGGCCTACGGTGACGACTGGCGTCCCCGGTTGGACACGTCCGACGACCAGGTCGGAGTCGTCTCGATCTTCACCGAGGAGTCCGCGTTCTCGTCGGGCACGAAACTGCCCGTGGCGGGACGCTCCGTCCTCGTTCTCGCACGTGGTCCCCTGGGAGAGAAGTGACCCCCGAATACGTCCCCGCGATCGTCCCCACCAGCACCTACCGGCTGCAGGTGCAGCCGGCGTTCACCTTCTCCGACGCCGCGGCCCAGGTCGGGTACCTGGACGCACTGGGGGTCACGCACGCCTACCTGTCGCCGATCCTGGCGCCCGCGAAGGGTTCCGAGCACGGTTACGACGTCATCGACCACGCCCGGTTGAACCCCGAGGCGGGTGGACGCGAGGGTTTCGACGAGCTCGCCGCCGCACTGCGCCGGGTGGGTCTGGGGGCGGTGGTGGACGTCGTCCCCAACCACATGGCCGTGCCGACCCCCGCCTCCGACAACGCGCAGCTGTGGTCCGTCCTCAAGGAGGGACCGCGCTCGCCGTTCGCACGCTGGTTCGACGTGGACTGGTCGGTGCCGGACCGCGCGATCCTGATGGCCGTGCTGGGTCAGCGCATCGGCCAGGTGCTGGCCGCGGACGAGCTCTCCCTCGATCGTTCGGCCGCGGAACCCGTCCTGCGTTACTACGACCACGTCTTCCCTGTCCGGCCCGGGACGGAGGACCTGCCGATGGCGCAGCTCGTGGACCGACAGTGGTACCGACTCGCACACTGGCGGGTGGCCGACGAGGAACTGAACTATCGCAGGTTCTTCGACGTGGACACTTTGGCGGCGATCCGGGTCGAGGACCCGGAGGTCTTCGACGCCTCGCACGCCCTGTTGCTGGAGCTGTTGGCCGCTGGTGACCTGCAGGGTCTGCGCATCGACCACCCCGACGGCCTGGCCGACCCGCGCGGTTACCTGCGCCGTCTCGCCGAGGCCACCCGGCGCGCGGACGGATCCAGCGCCTGGGTGGTGGTCGAGAAGATCCTCGAAGGCCCCGAGACCCTGCCGGTCGACTGGCAGTGCGCGGGAACCACGGGTTACGACGCCATGCACAAGATCGCCGGCCTGTTCCTCGATCCCGCCGGGGCAGAACCCCTGTCGGCGCAGTACGTCCTGGGCACGGGGGATGGCCGACCGTTCTCCACGATCGTCGACCAAGCCAAGCGCGAGGTCGTGGAGAACGGCCTCTACGCCGAGGTCCACCGCCTCGTCGAGCTCCTGGCGGGGATCTGTCACGACGACGTCGACCTGCGCGACCACACGCGGCGCGGGTTGCACGAATCCGTCCTGGAACTGCTGGTCGCCGTGGAGCGTTACCGCGCCTATGTCGTGCCGGGTGAGAGTGCCCCACAGGAGTCGATCGACCTTCTCGAGCAGGCCGCCGTGCTCGCCCGCCACGAGTTGCCCGCCGAGCGGCACGACACCCTGGGTGTCGTCGTCGACCTGGCCCTGGGCCGGGCGGGCAGCGCCGAGGACCCGCGGAGCGCCGAGTTCGTGGTGCGCTTCCAGCAGACCTGCGGGCCGGTGATGGCCAAGGGGATCGAGGACACGGCCTTCTACCGCTGGTTCCGCCTCTCCTCGCTCAACGAGGTCGGTGGCGACCCGACCCGCTTCGGCACCTCACCCGAGGAGTTCCACTCCCACGCCGCCCGCCTGGCGCGCGACTGGCCCGCGACCATGACGACGCTCTCGACGCACGACACCAAGCGCAGCGAGGACGTCCGGGCTCGGTTGTCCACCCTCTCCGAACACACCGCCGCTTTCTCTGCCGCGCTCAGCGACTGGCGGGAGATGGCCAGCGAGCACCGGGCGGCGGAACTCGACGCACGGACCGAGCTGCTCATCTGGCAGACCCTGGTGGGGACGTGGGGCACGGCCGGTGACGGTGGTCCCATCCCGGCCGAACGCCTGCTGGGGTACCTGCAGAAGGCGACCCGCGAGGCGAAGGACCACACGACGTGGACCGCCCCCGAGGAGGCCTACGAGGCCGCGGTGCAACGGTTCGCCACGGGTGTCCTGGCTGACGCGTCGATCCGCTCAGCGCTCGAGGCGTTCTGCACCACGATCGCCCCCGCTGCCCGCGTCGCCGTCCTGGGGCAGAAATTCGTCCAGTTGATGATGCCGGGGGTGCCGGACGTCTACCAGGGCACCGAGGTGGTCGATCTCTCCCTCGTCGACCCGGACAACCGACGCCCCGTCGATTACGCCGGGCGGGCGCGGCGTCTCAGCGCGCTCGACGCGGGGTCGCAACCCGCAGACCTCGACGACGAGAAACTGCTGGTGGTGTCGCGCACCCTGCGGACCCGCCGCGAGAACCCACAGTTCTTCGTCGGCCCGGACGCTGCCTACTCCCCCGTCCCGACGTCCAACGGCAACGCCGTGGCCTTCGCCCGCGGCCCGCACGACGCCCCCGGTGCGATCGCCGTCGCGACCCGCCTCCCCGTCTCGCTGGCACGTCTCGGCGGCTGGGGTGAGGCGACGTTGACGCTGCCTGCGGGTGAGTGGCGCAACGTCTTCACGGGGGAACACGTCCCCGGTGGTGCCGCCCGTATCGCCGACGTCCTCGCCGACCTCCCGGTGGCCCTGCTCATCCGCCTCTGACCCGCCGCTCGCGAAAGACCTCCGACAGCTCACGGGCCGGTTTCCCGCGGGGCACGAGTGGACCCAGATTCGCCGGATGCGGCGGGGGGCGAGAGGGTGGGGGCATGGAGTTCGGGGTGTGGGCGCCGACGGCGCACGAGGTTCAGGTCGTCATCGAGACCGGGGACGCGCAGGCGTACCCGATGCAGCGCAGCGGGTCCCCGCGCGAGGGGTGGTGGAGCACCGAGGTGGCGGACGCGGCACACGGGACCCGCTACGCGTTCCGCATCGACGGTGGCGACCCGCGCCCTGACCCGCGCTCGGGGTGGCAGCCCGAAGGGGTGCACGCGGCCTCTGCCGTGGTGGACCCGTCGAGCTTCTCCTGGACCGATCAGGCCTGGGCCGGTCGCGACGTCCGGGGTGCGGTGTTCTACGAGCTGCACATCGGGACGTTCAGCGCGGAAGGGACGTTCGCGGCGGCGGTCGAGCACCTCGACCACCTGGTGACGCTCGGCGTCGACGTCGTCGAGGTGCTACCGGTCTCGGCCTGGGACGGGCCGTGGAACTGGGGTTACGACGGGGTCGCGCCCTACGCCGTCCAGCAGGAGTACGGCGGCCCGGAAGGATTCGCGGCCTTCGTCGACGCCGCGCACGCCCGCGGTCTCGCGGTGGCCCTCGACTGCGTCTACAACCACCTCGGCCCCAGCGGCAACTACCTGGGTGAGTTCGGCCCGTACTTCACCGAGAAGCACGACACCCCTTGGGGTGCGGCCGTGAACCTCGACGACACGGGCGCGATCGAGGTCCGGCGCTGGATCTGCGACAACGCGCTGCGATGGTTGCGCGACTTCCACGTCGACGCGCTGCGCCTCGATGCCGTGCACGCCCTCGTCGACGACTCCCCCACCCATGTCCTCGCCCAGCTCGCCGACGAGGTCGCCGCCCTGTCGCTCGAACTGGGGCGGCCGTTGTCGCTGGTGGCCGAGTCCGACCTCAACGACGCCGTCATGGTGACCGCGACGAGCGAGGGCGGGTTCGGCATGAGGGCGCAGTGGGACGACGACGTCCACCACGCGTTGCACGCCTGGCTGACGGGTGAACGTCAGGGTTATTACGCCGACTTCGGCGAACCCGAGGTCGTGGCGACGACGTTGCAGGAGGCGTTCTTCCACGCCGAACGGTTCTCCTCGTTCCGCGGGGAGGTCTGGGGTAAGAAGGTCGATCGTGAGGTGGTGCCCGGCAACGCCTTCCTGGGTTACCTGCAGACCCACGACCAGGTGGGCAACCGCGCCGAGGGTGACCGGATCGGGCACCTGCTGAGCCCGGTACGGACCGCGGCAGGCGCGGCCCTCTACCTGCTCGGGCCCTTCACCCCCATGATCTTCATGGGGGAGGAATGGAACGCGTCGACGAAATGGCAGTTCTTCACCTCCTTCCCCGATCCCGAACTCGGAGCCGCGGTGAGCAAGGGCCGCCGTTCGGAGTTCGGTGAGCACGGTTGGAGTGCCGACGACGTCCCCGACCCCCAGGACCCGCAGACGAAGCAGAACTCGGTGCTGCGCTGGGATGAGATCGGTGAAGCACCGCACGCCCGGGTTCTGCGGTGGTATCGCGATCTCATCGCCCTGCGCCGCACCGAACCCCAGCTACGCGATCCCGACCTGTCCGCCGTCCGGGTGGACGTCTGCGCCAACACTCTCGTGGTGCACCGGGGTGACTACCGCGTCGTCGTCGCCCTCGGGGACGGTGCTGACGTCGCGGTCGACGGTGACCCGCGTGAAGTGGTGTTCGCCTTCGGCGACGTGGCACCCGAGCTGCTCCCCGACGGGGTGCGGATGTCGGGTGAGTCCGTGGTCGTGGTCCGCGTTGCGTGAAGGGGCCGGGTCGTGTGAAGGGGCCGGGTCGTGTGAAGGGGTTGGGTCGCATGGATGAGCCCGCCACGGAGGTCAGGCGTGCGGCTGTCCGGCTCGCCGCGCTCGCCCAGGACGGTCTGACCTATTCGGTCGGGGACCCCACCAAGGACTACGACAGCGCGAGGTATCAGGAGATCAGCGCGATTGCGGCCGCGCTGCTGTCGACGATCTCGACGATCCCGGTGCCGGAACTCAGGCTCCTGCTCGGACGGGACACCGGTTACGCGACGCCCAAGGTGGACGTGCGAGCGGGGGTGTTGGACGAGCAGGAGCGGTTCCTGCTGTTGCGCGAGCGCAGCGACGGTCGGTGGTCGTTGCCCGGGGGTTGGGCCGACCCCGGGGACCGGCTCGGGTTCGCGGTGGAGCGGGAGGTGCTCGAGGAGACCGGGTTCCCCGTCGAAGCCGTCAAACTGGTAGCGGTCTGGGACCGGGACGTGCGCGGGAAGACACCACCCCTGCCCGTGGCGGTGTTCCACCTGTTCTTCCTGTGCCGGGTGAGCGGGTCCCCGGTCCCGGCTGCGGACCTCGAAACCCTCGAGGTCGGCTGGTTCGGCCTCGACGAACTGCCGGAACTCTCCGCGTCACGGGTGAACCGCTTCGAGCTGGAACGGGTCCTGGCCCATCACCGCGACTCGAGCCTGCCCACGGAATGGGACTGAGGCCGGGCCTCCTCCGGTGCCGCCGGCCGTCTGGTCCCTGGCCGCTTCGCGTCCTCGTGGTCTCGCGCGGACGCCAGCTCGGCGAACCGCCCTCGGGTGGGTCTGGGTCTGACGGTCCACGACGTCGTGCGCCAGAGCCGGACACCACCTCGACGAGGGGACGGGGCGCGGGCGCGCACCCCACCGGGCGGGATTCACGCCAGGGCTGCGCCGTCGCGGGCGAGGGCTGAGAGCCGCGAGACGGCCCGCAGGTACTTCTTGCGGTACCCGCCGTTGAGTAGTTCGTCGGTGAACACGGAATCGAACGGGACACCCGAGGCGACGACCGGGATGTCCCGGTCGTAGAGCCGGTCGGCCAGCACCACGAGGCGCAATCCCACCATCTGGTCGCTGACCGTGCTGACCCCGCGCAGGCAGACGGCCGCGATGTCACGCACCATCGCGCCGTAGCGACTGGGGTGGACGTCGGCGAGGTGGCTCAGGACGCTCGTGAAGTCGTCCAGTGTCGTCCCCACCCGTCGTGCGGCCAGACGCTCCACGTCGGCGTCGGACACCGGGGCCGGGGCGGCGGGCAACCCGCGGTGGCGGTAGTCCTCACCGTCGATGCGTTGGACGTCGAACCGCCCGGCGAGGGCCTGGATCTCGCGTTGGAAGTCCTGGGCGGCGAAGCGGCCCTCACCCAGGGCACCGGGGAGCGTGTTGGAGGTCGCGGCGAGCTTGACCCCGCGGTCCACCAGCTCACGCATGAGCCGGGACATGAGCACGGTGTCCCCCGGGTCGTCGAGCTCGAACTCGTCGATGCAGACCAACGCGTTGGGGGCCAACGCGTCCACCGCGGGCAGGAAGCCGAGTGCGCCCACCAGGTTGGTGTATTCGACGAAGGTCCCGTAGGCCGCTGTGCGCCCACCCTCGGTGACGACCTGGTGATAGAGCGAGGACAACAGGTGGGTCTTGCCCACCCCGAAACCACCGTCGAGGTAGATCCCCGGCGCACCGACGGGGGTGGTCTTACGCTTGAACAGACCCGCCAGCCCCCCGGGCTTCACCCCGCCGGCGAGCACACGCTCTCCGAAGGTCTGCATGCCCCGCACGGCATCGGCCTGGGTGGGCTGGTCCGGCGCCGGCACGTAACTGGCGAAGCGGACCTCGGCGAAACGCGGCGGCGGTACGAGCTCCGCCACCAACTGCTCCGGCGGGACCCGTGGGTTGCGGGCGACGAGCGAGTCCACTGATTCGGGCGCACGCGTCTGATCGGGGCTGCTCACCGGTGTCACAGTAGTGAGGCAGGGCGGCCACGGCGCGTCCCGAGCTCCTTCGGCGGCGGGGTGTGACGCACGTCGCGTCCGGTCGGGGCACCCGGATGCCGCCCCGACAGCACCGTCAGATCCGACACCCCCGGGCAGGTCTGACAGGATCGCGACGTGCGGCGGGAACGACGCCGCCCGACCCGGCGTTGCTGGTGGCGACGACGCAACCACCGCAACCGTCCTGGTCGAGAGTTCCACCGCTGGAGGAAGCACCGTGTCCCTGCCCCACGACCCCGCCGACAAGCTCAGCACCTACGCCCACCCCGAGAAGCTGGTGAGCACACCGTGGCTCGCCGAGCACCTCGGCGAACCGGGCCTGCGGGTGGTGGAGAGCGACGAGGACGTCCTGCTCTGGGACACGGGCCACGTCCCCGGCTCGGTCAAGGTCGACTGGCACACCGAACTCAACGACAGTGTCACCCGCGATTACGTCGACGGTGCCGGTTTCGCGGCGCTCATGTCGCGCAAGGGAATCTCGCGTGAGGACACCGTCGTCATCTACGGGGACAAGAACAACTGGTGGGCCGCCTACGCGCTGTGGGTCTTTACGCTGTTCGGGCACCCCGACGTGCGCCTGCTCGACGGTGGCCGCGCGAAGTGGGTGGCCGAAGGCCGGGGGATGACGACGGACGCCCCCGAACCGCCCTCCGTGGACTACCCGGTGGTGGAACGCGTCGACGCGCCGATCCGCGCGTTCAAGGACGACGTCCTCGCCCACCTCGGCGGCAAGCTCATCGACGTCCGCTCCCCGCAGGAGTACAGCGGGGAGCGCACGCACATGCCGGACTACCCCGAGGAGGGCACCGTGCGCGGCGGTCACATCCCGGGTGCGGACAGCGTGCCGTGGGCCCGTGCGGCGGCCGAGGACGGCACGTTCCGATCCCGGGCCGAACTGGAGGAGATCTATCAGCAGGAGAAGGGCCTCTCCCCCGACGACGACGTGATCGCCTACTGCCGCATCGGGGAACGCTCGAGCCACACCTGGTTCGTCCTCTCCCAGCTTCTGGGTTTCGCCTCCGTCCGCAACTACGACGGGTCCTGGACGGAGTGGGGTAACGCCGTGCGCGTCCCGATCGTGAAGGGGACCGAGAAGGGCGCGGTGAAGTGAGCGGCGCGGACAGGGTGTCGGACGATCTGGACCCCTCCCCTACCGCCGGTCTGCCGCCCGCCATGGCGGAGATCGTCGAGGACTTCCAGGCGGTACCCGAACGTGACCGTCTGCAACTGCTTCTCGAGTTCAGCCAGGGCCTGCGAGCCCTGCCCGCGCAGTACGTCGGCCACCCCGAGTTGATGGAGCGTGTCGATGAGTGTCAGTCGCCCGTCTTCGTCAACGTCGAGGTGGGCGCGGACTCCACCGTGCACCTGCACGTCTCCGCCCCCCCGGAGGCTCCGACGACACGCGGGTTCGCCGGGGTGCTGCAGGAGGGCCTCGACGGGTTGCCCGCCGCGGAGGTCCTGGCACTGCCGGGTGACGTCTGCTCCCGCCTCGGCCTGGACCAGGCCGTCAGTCCGCTGCGGATGCGGGGCATGACGAGCATGCTCGCGCGCGTCAAACGTCAGGTGCGGGTCGCGATCGCCATTTGAGGACCGCGGTCCGCGGACCCGGTTGACACCACCTGCCCGTGGCCCCGCCACGGATCGCCCCCTGAGGTCAGCGTGAGGAGAAGCATCGTGACCGATCTCGAGGAGTCCGGTGACGTGATGCCCGGCGCGGACCACCCCTCGTTGCCCGTCGTGCTCATCGCGCAGGCCCGCCTCCCCACTCTCCACGGCACGTTCCGTGCGCTCGCCTACCGCCAGGCCGACGGCGTCGAGCACCTCGCGCTGGTGGCCGGTGAGATCGGCGACGGTCACGAGGTGCTCGTCCGGCTGCATTCCGAGTGCCTGACGGGTGACGCCCTGGGTTCGTTGCGCTGCGACTGCGGTCCGCAACTCCAGGCCGCCCTGGACGCGATCTCGACCGAGGGTCGCGGCGTGGTGCTCTACCTGCGCGGTCAGGAGGGCCGCGGGATCGGGCTCGCCGCGAAGATCGCCGCGTACGCGCTCCAGGAACAGGGCCGGGACACGGTCGAGGCCAACCTCGACCTCGGGTTACCGGTGGACGCGCGTGATTACACCGGTGCCGCTGCCGTCCTGCGCGACCTGGGCATCCGCGACGTCGAGCTCATGACGCACAACCCGGTGAAGGTCGAGGCACTGCGCTCGCACGGCATCCCCGTCCTGCGTCGTCGCGACCTGCCGGTCGCGCAGACGCTGGACAACGTGCACTACCTGCGCACCAAACGCGATCGGATGGGCCACCGCCTTCCGGGCGTGTCGTGAGCGTCGTGACTCCACGCTCCTGCACATCCGGCACGCCACCGGTTGCGACCCCGGCCAGGGACAGCTCGCAGCTCGGCAGAGGAGGGCGGGGACCGGCGCTTCAACCTTCTGGTTCTTGAAAGCCTTCTGGTTCCTGGCGGAAGGACCGCTGTTTCTTCAGTTCGGAGAGGTGCTCATGGGCGGCCGCGGTCAGCTCCATCTGCGCTTGTCTCAGCTCGTTCATGCGCAGATGGATCCGGGCAGCCCACTTGTCCCCCTGGCGCTTGAACGGCCAGAGCTCACGTCCCCGCGGTTGCAGCTCGTGACCGAGGCTCATCAACCGTCGATAGGCCTCCATCACCGCATGGTGATCGGAGACGGTGAGCCCCACCACGAGCGAAGCAGATGTCGAACTGGCAGCCCGGACCGGTCGTCCCGACGGCGGCGCGGCGGTCCTCGACGAGAACGTTCACCCGCCCGCCTCGAGGTGGGGGCGCAGGAAACGCGACACCTCGCCGTCCCACCGCTCGGGGTCCACGTTCCATTCCTTCGTGTGACGGGCCTGCGTACTGGCGACGAACGTCACGAGGTCCGGACGAGCCTGCGCGAGTCGCTGCGAGGGCCCGGACGGGACGTAGTCGTCGGCATCGGAGTGCAGGAGCAGGACGGGCAGCAGGAGTTCCTCGGCCCGTCGCACCCAGTTCATCGTCCGCAGGTCCAGCGGTCCCTCGACACCGACGAGACGCCGCCCCAGCGGATGAGCCAGCAAACGCAACCCGTAGCGTCCCAACCGGATCGGGATCTTTTTCTGCCGCGCCTGATGATCGAGCACGTCGTGCCAGTCCACGACCGGGCCGTCGAGCACCAGCGCCGACACCCGGTCGGCCAGCGGCGAGCGGGCCACGAACTGCAGCAGAATCGCCCCGCCCATGGACCATCCGAACACCACGAGCCGGCGAGCGCCGTGTTCGAGGGCGTGACCGGCGACGGCCTCGACGTCGGGCCACTCCGTCTCCCCCAGCCCGTAGGTGCGGGTCGGCGAGGAGGGGCCACCGGCGTCGTTGCGGTAGCTGGGGACGAGCGTGGGGACACCGAGACCGTGCAGTACGGGCAGTGCGCGCAACGTCTCCTCGCGCGTCGCCCCGCGGCCGTGCACCAGCACGGCCCAGGTGTCGCGCCCTGCTCCTTCACTCTCGACGTCGCGCTCGCTGCCGACCGGCGCAGCTGCCGGCACGTACCAGCAGGGGAGTTCGCCCACATCGGAACTCACCAGCAGGTTCTCGTGCGCGAGTCCGAGGGCGGTCGTGGGGTCGCCCGCGTAGTAGTACTGGTTCCACCGCCCGGGACCGGGGCGAAGGCTGCCCGCGTCGACGCCCAGCAGTTCCCGGGTGACGTGGGCGCCGGTGTCGGCGAGGACGTCGCCGACCCGGAAGTGCCCGCGGCCCCCGTCGGTCCAAATCCCGTAACACCCGGGGACCACGGTGTCGGGGGTGCGGGTGAGCACGACGCGCGTGGGGCCGACCTGCAGGACCTCGAGGTCGTCGGCCTTGTGGCGGGGCGGGGTGACGACGGCGCGGGCGAACGCGGCGGCGAGCGCTGTCACGGTGGCCGCGCTCATCGTGACGGCGATCGTGGACGCGGCGGCACCCACGATCGCCCGACGGCGCGCGGTCGCGCCCATGGACCACGGCCCCCCTCCAGACCCCGAGCGACGCGGGATCATCGGGGGGTCCCGGCGCGCCAGGCGGCGCGGACGAGCGGCACCTGCAGGGGCAACCGCCCGAACGCGATGACGCACCGCGCGATGTCCGCGCGGCCGCGGTCTCCTCGGTGGCGGCGCCAGGCATCCAGCGCCATCTGGGCGTTGCCCGGCCAGACGGCCAGCAGGAAGGCGGCCGCGGCCCGGCCGGTGACCAGGCGGGTCGCGGGGATGGCAAGGCCGGCCGCGAGGCCGAACTCCACCACACCCGAGGCCTGGGTCCAGCTACGGGCCGGGCCGGGCAGGACACGGGGTACCAACGCGTCGACGACATCGCCGCGGACGAAGTGCGCGACCCCGAGAGAGGCGAAGAGCACGGCCAGCGGCGCCCACTGCCGTGCCGGGACGGGCCCGCAGGCCGCAGGTCGAACCCCGCTGATCATCCGGCGATCCTGCCCGACGCGGGGACGGCACGCGAGAGCGACCCCGGTAGCGTGACGCCGTGCCCGACCCCAGTTCCTACCCTGACCAACCGGCCACCGCGCCCACTCGCGCGGCGTGGACCGTCGTCGTCCTCACCGAGGAGGCGTTCGGTGACGTCGACGCCCACAACGTCGCCTCCCTGCACGCGGAGGAGCGCGCGTCCGGGGACGACATCCGGCACCTGGTCCTCGTCCCGGCCGACACGGAGCGCAGCGTGCTGGCCGACCTGCTGGACCACCTGAGCCTGGGGGAGTTGCGCGCCGCCCTCGGCGATGTCCGTGACGGGCGCCCGGATCAGGCCGAGGCCCGGACCGACGCGACGACGGCGTTGGCCACGACCCTCGCGGCGTTGCGCGCCGAGGGCCTGCGCGCGGAGGGCCGCACGACGGCGGACGACCCGTTGCCCGAGGTCCGGGCCGCGCTGGAGCAGGAACCCGACGCTCGCGAACTCGTCGTCGTGACCCGCCCGCACGCGGTGGAGGACACGTTCCACCGCGACTGGGCGTCGCGGGCGCGCGACACCCTCGGTGTCCCTGTCCTGCACGTGTACGCGGGCACCACCCGACTGGGGTGAGACCCGAACGCTGCACTGGAACAGTCGTTCACCACCGGGGGTTGAACAGGACATGACGACACATCACGACACCCCGGCCACCACGAGGAACAACTACGCCGTCAGCAAGACGGAGGCCCAGTGGCGTGCCGATCTGAGCCCGCAGGAGTACGCCGTGCTGCGCCAGGCGGGTACGGAGCGGCCCTTCACCGGGGAGTACGACGACACCACCACCGAGGGTGTCTACGCCTGCCGCGCGTGTGGGGTGGAGCTGTTCACCAGCACCGAGAAGTTCGAGTCGCACTGCGGTTGGCCGTCCTTCTACGACCCCAAGCAGTCCAGCGCCGTGGAACTGATCGAGGACGTCACCCTGGGCATGCGCCGAGTCGAGGTCCGGTGCGCGAACTGCGGTTCCCACCTCGGCCACGTCTTCGAGGGCGAGGGTTACCCCACCCCGACGGACCAGCGCTACTGCATCAACTCGATCAGCCTGTCGCTACGGCCCGCCACCTCCTGACCACGAGCGTTCCAGAGCTCGACCCGCGTTGGAATCCGTGAATGACAGGGGTTTCGGCGGCTGCGGGATCGCGATCGGGTCGCGGACGAGTGCTTCGCGCGGCAGGGTGGAGCCATGAGCGATGAGATTCCTGAACTCACCGGCGAGGCCGAGATCGACGCCGTCGACGACCCGGACCTGCGCGCCGCGGACTCGTCCCTGGACGCACCGGAGGACCCCGACGATCTGAGCACCGACACCCTGCAGCCCGACGACCAGGACGACACCTGGGAACCGGAGCAGCACCTCTCCTACGCGACGGCGGAGCTGATCGCTTCCGAGGACCCCGATCACGAGACGCTGGACGAGCGTCTCGCGCAGGAGGAACCGGACGTCGGGGCCGACCGCGGTGCCGCGGTGGATTCTGCGCACGAGATCCGCGAGGTCTGATCGGGAGGTGACTCCCCCCACGTGAACGCCCCGGGAGAGAATCTCCCGGGGCGTTTCTCGTCCCCACCTCGGATGATCGAGAAGTTCGTACCTGTCATCGCCGAAAACGAGTCATCGCCGAAAACGTGCCGGCCGAGGATGTGCTGGCCGAGGATGTGCTGGCCGACCGTGATGCTCAGGGCAGGACGTTGATGAGTTCCGCGAGTTCCACCCGCGGGCCGGTGAAGAAAGGGACCTCCTCGCGCACGTGGCGGCGGGCGTCGGTGGCCCGCAGGTCGCGCATGAGATCGACGATGCGGTACAGCTCGTCGGCCTCGAAGGCGAGAATCCACTCGTAGTCGCCGAGGGCGAAGGCCGAGACGGTGTTCGCCCGCACGTCCTCGTAGGAACGCGCCGCGAGCCCGTGCTCGCGCAGCATCGTGCGCCGTTCCTCGTCGGGCAGCAGGTACCAGTCGTAGGAACGCACGAACGGGTAGACGCACACGTAGTCGCGGGGCCGCTCCCCCGACATGAACGCGGGGACGTGGCCGCGGTTGAACTCCGCGGGGCGGTGCAGTCCGACGACCGACCAGACGGGCGTCAGGTGCGCTCCGAGGCGGGTGCGGCGCAACCGGCGGTAGGCCTCCTGCACCAGTTCGATCGAATCGGCGTACCACCAGACGAGGATGTCGGCGTCGGCCCGCAACCCGGCGACGTCGTAGAGACCGCGCACCGTGAGGCCCTTGCCCACGAGTTCGTCGAGCAGGTCCTGCACCTCCTGGGTGAGCGGCCCGCGCTCGACGTCGCCGCCCAGGGCGTGGTCGACGGCGAAGACCGACCACATCGCGTAGGCGATGGTGCCGTTGATCTCCTCGGCCGTCGGGACCGGTGGGGCGGGCGCCGCTTCGGTGGGGGTGGTCTCCTGGCTCATAACTGGATTCTCCCCCGCATCCGGCCTGAACCCGCGATCGGGGTCGAGCGCTCCGGGTCAGCGGGTGGGCAGGGTCGCGAGGACCTCTCGTGCGGCCCGGGTCGCTGCGGCGACGCACGCGGGGATCCCGACCCCGTCGAGGACCGACCCGCACACGGCCAGCCCCCCGACGGAAGCCACCGCGGCCCGCAACCGCTCGATCCTCGCGACGTGGCCCACGGCGTACTGCGGCAACCCGTCGACCCAACGCATCAGCGCGGTGTCCAACGGGTGCAGCTCGCGGCCGAGCACCCTCGAGGCGTCCGCCACCGCCCAGCGCGAGACGTCGGCGTCGTCGGCCTCCACCGCCTGCGACTCCCCCGCACGCCCGAGCGAGACCCGCAGCAGCGACACGTCCGCCGACTGCTGCGCCACCCAGCCCCACTTGTTGCTCGACAGCGTCAACGCCTTGACGTGCAGGCCTTCGGTGATCGCGTCCACCGGTGGGACGAGAACCCCGGAACCCGAGACCCCGGCGAGCTCACGCGCCGGGACAGCGAACGCGGCGATCACCATGCTCGCGGTCTCGACACCGGCCAGTTCACGTGCCGCCGCGGGCACGGGCGCGGCCAGGAGAGCGGCCGCCACCGGGGCGGGCAGGGCCAGCACGACGGCGTCGGCGTGGCGCGAGCCACGGGCCGTGTCGACGACCCAGCCCCCCGGGTCACCGAGCCCGTCCGGAGCGCGCCGTTCCACTGCGGTGACGGCACTACCCGTCACAATCGTGACCCCGCGTGCGGTGAGCTGCGCGACGAGAGCGTCGGG
>JBPBQU010000357.1:0-14357 GCA_050955085.1 Janthinobacterium lividum
GAGGATCTCGTCGATGAGGAAGACCTCGGGATCGGTGTGGACCGCGACGGCGAAGGCGAGGCGCAGGAACATCCCCGAGGAGTAGAACTTCACCTCGGTGTCGATGAACCGCTCGATCTCGCTGAACGCGACGATGTCGTCGAAGCGCCCCGCGATCGTCGCCTGGTCCATGCCCAGGATCGCGCCGTTGAGGTAGACGTTCTCGCGGCCCGTGAGGTCGGGGTGGAAGCCGGCGCCGACCTCGATGAGCCCCGCGATCCGGCCTCGTACCCCGATGGTCCCCGCGTCGGGCTGCATGACCCCGGAGATGAGCTTGAGCAGGGTGGACTTGCCCGACCCGTTGAACCCCAGCAGCGCGACGGCCTCGCCCTGACGCACGTGCAGATCGATGCCGTGCAGCGCGCGGAAGCTGTCCGAGATGGGTTTCTTGCGCAGCTTGGCCATCGCCAGTTCCTTCAGCGAGCGGTTGTGGCGCAGCGTGAAGTCCTTGACGAGACCGTCGACCTCGATGGCGTTGAGCGCACCACCGGTGACGGGAGCGCTGGTCGGGGAGGTCATGGTCATCACAGCTCCTGGTCCATCACAGCTCCTGGTCCATCACAGCTCCTGGGCGAAGCGGCCCTCGACGCGGCGGAACACGGCCTGCCCCGCCGCCAGCAGGAGCAGGGACACCGCGAGGGCCACCAGCCCCGACCACAGCAGGTGCGGCGGGAGCATCGGCACCACCTCGGCCGTGCGCGGCCTGCTCGTGGGGAACCAGAAGCACCAGTGGAACAGTTCGACGGCCGCCGTCACGGGGTTCAGCTGGTACAGCGTCATGGCCCACGAATCGGGGCCGCCCACCGCATCCGCCACCCGCCGCCAGTCGTAGAGGACCGGCGAGGTCCACGTCACGATCATGAGCAGGAGATCCACGATGTTCTCGAAGTCGCGGTACAGCACGTTGATCGCACCGAACAGCAACCCGAGACCCACGGCCAGCACGGCGATGATGAGGAAGCCGAGGACTCCCCCGCCGAGTTGCTGCACCGAGGGCCGCCAACCCGTGATGAGACACGCGAACAGCAGCACGACGAGCTGCGGCAGGAAGTGGATCGCCGCGACCCAGCCCGAGGACACCGCGAACAGTTCCCGGGGCAGGAAGATCTTCTTGATGAGCGGGGCGTTGCCTACCACCGAACGCGTCGCGTTGCCGAACGCCTCGGTGTAGAAGTTGATCACGACGATCCCGGAGAACAGGTACACCGGGAAGTTCGGGACCGAATTGCTGAGCCCGAGGAACTTCCCCATGGCGAAGTAGAAGACGGCGAACTGCACGGCCGGCTTCACATAACTCCACAGCAGGCCCATCACAGAACCGCGGTAGCGGACCCGCATCTCCTTGCGCACCAGCAGCTTCAACAGATAGCGGTAGCGGACGACGTCCAGCAGTCCCCGCCCGTGCCCGGGGGCGAGGAGGGGGACTACCGGGGGCGCGGTGGTGACACTCACGCCTGGGGGTTCGTCTCACCCGCGGATGAGATGCCGAACGTCTTCTCCCACGCCTCGGGGGACGTGAACTGTTCCCGGGCCTCGCGGTACTCCTTGCGTAACCGCGGCCACTCGGTGAGCAACCGGGCGTGCAGGGCGACGGACTCCGCGAGCAGGGCGCGGAACTTTTTCGGGTCGCGGCGATACCAGACCGCACCCTTGCCGTCCGCGGTCGAGACGGTGGCGGAGTCGTAGAGCGAGAGCTCCCACCACCGGCCGTCCATGGCTGCGAGGGTGACCTCGGGGTGCTCCTCCGCACCGGCCTTGACCGGACGCAACTGCTTGGCGATCGCCTTCGCGGCCCACGGCACGAGCAGCTCCCGACGCGGCGCCTTGGGCTGCTTGCCCTTGTGCGGGGGTTTGTCCCGCTTGGGTGCGGGGAACGCATCGGGTTCGGTCTGGACCTGGGCGTCGGGGAACTGCGCGCGCAGCCCGCGGACCTCGGGCAACGAGGTCGCCAACGTGCGGTGCAGGTGCTCGGGCCCCGCCAGGATGTCCTTGAGTGCCTTCACGCGCAGCGCGGCGGCGTAATACTGCATCGAGATCAGGTGCATGACGTCGACCTGGGCGCTCTCGCGGAACAGGTTCCCGCCACGTTCGTAGGGCGAGTACAGCAACGCCGCCAGGAAGCGGTTGCGCTGGTGGTAGTAGGCCTGCCAGTCGATCCGGTCGTCCTTCTCGCTCCACGGGACGTGCCATACGCACGCCCCGGGCAGCGAGACCGTCGGGTAGCCGGCCTTCTGCGCGCGCAGGCCGTACTCGCTGTCGTCCCACTTGATGAACACGGGCAGCGACAACCCGAGCTCCTCGATGACCTCGACCGGGATCAGGCACATCCACCAGCCGTTGTAGTCCACGTCGACGCGACGGTGGAACCACGACGTCTGGCGCATGTTCCGCGCCGCGAAGTTGTGGCTCTCAGGCAGCGACCGGACCGGGCCCCACATGAACCGGTAGAGGTTCACGGCCTCACCCGGGCTGTGCAGGGTGGCGCGGTCGTACATGTCGAACATGTGACCGCCGACGATCGTCGCCGAGCGGCATGCGTCGCCGAACTGGATCGCGCGCACGATGCCCTCGGGTTCGACGTTGACGTCGTCGTCGAGGAGCAGTGCGTAACGCGACGTCCCCGCCTTCAACGTCTCGTACATCCCGCGGGCGAACCCGCCGGAACCCCCGAGGTTCGGCTGGTCGATGATGCGCAGCCGGTCACCGAGGGCGGCTGCCGCCGCCTCGTAACCGTCCTCGTCGCGAACCTTCCGAGTGCCCTGGTCGACGATGTTGATGCGGTCGATCGCGT
This sequence comes from Janthinobacterium lividum, assembly GCA_050955085.1. Lineage (GTDB taxonomy): Bacteria > Actinomycetota > Actinomycetes > Actinomycetales > Kineococcaceae > Kineococcus. The sequence goes on from JBPBQU010000357.1 coordinate 2,831, forward strand.
CCATCGCAGTGGCGTCGTCGGCCAGCGTCTGCAGCAGCTTCACGCAGTAGTCGGGACGGTTGAACGTGGTGACGTTCACCGTCGCGGTGCCGGCCTCCCGGTCCGCCAGCGGCGCCGCCCAGGACGCCTGGTGCACCACGAGCTTGTCCGCACCACCGACGACGTCGAACCAGTACCAGCCACCGTCCGCGAACGAGGCCAGGGTGAGTTCCTCCTGGATCACGGTGTCGCCGTCGACGGACCAGGACGCCACCCGCTGCCGCATGGCACGCGCATTGGACTTGTACATCACGACCGTGCCGGTGCCGGAGAACGAACCCGAGAACCGGATGGACTCCGCCCGGGTCCAGCGACGCCAGTAGCTCGCCGGGAACGCGTTGAAGTAGGTGCCGAGGGAGTAGCGGCGCTTGGCCGGCACGACGAGGCTGCGACGGCTGCTGGCGGCCTCGGTGTCCTGATCGGTGCCGGTGCTCACGAACGTGATCTCGTCGTCGTCCTCGGAGGTATAACCCTCGGACTGGGAGAAGTCGACGTAGAGCGGCAGGACGTCGACGTCCTGGCCCGCGGGGAACACCACGCGGTGGACCTCACGCCAGACGCCGTCATCGGGTGCGAGGCCCCTGCCCGCCGTCAGCGTCACCTCGCTGATCTCGTTGCTCGAACTCGTGATCGTGCTCATGCGTCCACCCCTCCGGCCACCAGGGCCACGCCGTCCTTGAAGTGCGGGGTCAGCTTGTTGTCCACCATCGACAGGGCTGCCCCGATGGCCATATGCATGTCGAGGTACTTGTACGTCCCGAGCCGGCCGCCGAAGAGCACCCCGGACTCCCGCGCCGCCAGGTCGCGGTAGGCGAGGAGTTTCTGGCGGTCCTCGGGAGTGTTCACCGGGTAGTAGGGCTCGTCCCCCTCGACCGCGAAACGGGAGAACTCCCGCATGATGACGGTCTTGTCCTCGGGGTAGTCACGCTCGGGGTGGAAGTGCCGGAACTCGTGGATCCGGGTGTAGGGCACGTCCTCGTCGGCGTAGTTCATGACCGGGGTCCCCTGGAAGTCGCCGACGGGCAGGACCTCCTGCTCGAAGTCGAGCGTGCGCCAGGAGAGCTCCCCCTCGGCGTTGTCGAAGTAGGAGTCGACGGGGCCGGTGTAGATCACGGGCACGTTGCCGACGACGTTGGACTTCGACACCTCCTGGGAGGGGTTGAAGAAGTCCGTCTCGAGGCGTACCTCGATGTTCGGGTGGTCGGCGAGCCGCTCGAGCCACGCCGTGTACCCGTCGACGGGCAACCCTTCGTGGGTGTCGTTGAAATAGCGGTTGTCATAGCCGTAGCGGACCGGCAACCGGGTGACCGTGGCCCCGGGGAGGTTCTTGGGGTCGGTCTGCCACTGCTTGGCGGTGTAACCCCGGAAGAACGCCTCGTAGAGCGGCCGGCCGATCAGGGAGATCGCCTTGTCCTCGAAGTTCTCGGCCGCAGCGGTGTCGATCTCACCGGCCTGTTGCGCCACCAGCGCCCTCGCCTGCACCGGCCCCAGTGCCTTGCCGAAGAACTGGTTGATGGTGTGCAGGTTGACCGGCATCGAGTAGACGCCGCCGTGATAGGTGGAGAACACCCGGTGCACGTAGGGCGTGAACCTGGTGAACCGGTTGACGTGCTCCCAGACCCGTTCGTTGGAGGTGTGGAAGAGGTGTGCACCGTAGCGGTGCACCTCGATCCCGGTCTCCGGTTCGGGCTCGGAGTAGGCGTTGCCGCCGATGTGGTGGCGGCGGTCGATGACGAGGACGCGCAGGCCCAGGTCCTCCGCGCACTGCCGGGCGAGCGTCAATCCGAAGAAGCCGGACCCGACGACGACGAGGTCGATGTTCACCGCTGCTTCTCCGCTGCCTTCCGGTCGGCGATCACTGTCGTGCTCGCGGTCGAGGACGTTCTGTGAGCATGGGCCATGGTCGCCCCAGGGTAACCGCCCGGGCTGGCGCGACCGCTCAACCTGCAGCCCGCGTGGTGCGTTTGCTTCGTGACTCCGCGGGCGGACGCGGAGCCCGCGCGAACAGCCCCCGCAGCCGATGCCGGGCCGGTTCCTCGACGAGGAACCACAGCAACCAGCCCAGCCCGATCGCCACGATCGGCAGGTTGGGGACGAGGAAGGCGGTGTACGAGCCGCCCGGCGCGATCGCGGGGTACTGGCGCTGGAACGTCCAGAAGACCTCGTACAGCGGGATGTGGACGAGGTACACGCTGTAGGAGATCCGCCCACCCAGCACGACACCCGGGCGGGCCAGCCAGCCCGCCGGGCCGCGGTCGCTGAGCGCGAGGCAGCCGATGAGGAGGGGGAAGACCAGCGAGGCGAGGCCGTACCGCTCGAAGGGCCCGTTGCCGCGCGAGGGGTCGCCCCACCACAGCACGAGGACGATCTCGACGACGAGCAGCCAGCTCAGGGGGGTGGCCCAGCGGCTCGCCCGCTCACGCAGCTCCTCGCTGGCGCGCAGCCTGCGCACGGCCAGGCAGACCAGGGCACCCGAGGCGAAACCCGCCATGATGCGCAGCAACCAGCTGTACTCCCAGTAGACCTCTCCGGTGCGCAGGTCCCGCAAGGCACCGGGCAGCAGCAACGCGACGGCTCCGACGGCGAGAACCCACCACGGCAACCGCTTCAGCCGGAACAGCACGAGCACCAGCACCGGGAAGACGAGGTAGGCCGTGGCCTCGGCCGAGACCGACCAGGTGGCGCCCACGAAGGAGACCCCGTCGAAGTACGGCGAACCCCACAGCTGCACGAGCAGCAACTGCTTGACCCAGCTCCACCAGCCCAGGTCCGGCTGGACGATCTGGTAGGCGATCGGGAAGCCCGGCGCCTCGACGCTGCGCCGCCACAGCAGCCAGACCCCGAAGAGGACCGTGACGACGGCGTAGGCGGGCCAGACCCGGCACACCCGGGCCCACCAGAACCTCCCCCACGCACCGAGTCCCGGCCGCGACCCCATTGTGTCCAGGTAGGTCAGTGTGATGACGAAACCGGAGATGACGTAGAAGAGGTCGACGCCGAGGTAGCCCGAGTCGAGCACGGGCCGCAACGCCTGCTTGAACCCGCTGAACTCCGCCCCGGGAGTGAACTTCCAGTGGAAGAGCAGGACCCAGACCGCCGCGACGATGCGCAGCCCCGTGAGGGAGCGCACCTCGAAGCGCCCCGAGGCCGCCTGCTTCCCGGTCGTGGGAACGGATTCGGCAACGGCGGTCACTGCTGAGCTCCTGTCGTGTCTCCTGCTGGTGGTACCTGTCCTGCTGGTGGCGCCTGTCCTGCTGGTGGCGCCTGTCCTGCTGGTGGCGCCTGTCCTGTTTCAAGTGCCTGTCCGGCGTGCGCTGCGACGGGGCTGCGGGGTGGGCCGGGGCGGGCGATGAGGGCGCGATAGGCGATCCGACGCACCCGGGCGGGCACGAAGCGATAACCGCCCCGGATCACCAGGTTGCGCGCGGCCTGGCCGGGACTCGTGAACCCCTCCCGGCGCAGGTGGCGCTGCAACGTGACCTCCGAGCGCCACAACCGGGCCCCACCGCGGCGGGCGTACGCCCCCACCCCGGCGTCGGTGCCGACCCGGTACAGGACGAGCGGATCGGCGAGGTTCGCCACCCGCGCCCCGGCCGCGATCATCCGCGCGAACAACCAGTAGTCCTCCATGAGCGGGAGGTCGCGGTACCCGCCGACGGCCGTCACGGCGGAGCGCCGGTAGACCACGGTCGGGTGGTTGAAGGGGTCATGGAAGCGCGCGTAGGCGGCGATCTCCTGCGGGTCGGTCGGGGGGGTCCGCTGCCCGACCACGTCGTCCTCGTCGGCCCCGATCTCGGTCAACCCCGAGCCGACGAGGTCGGCCCCGGCTGCCAGGAGCGGGAGCTGTCGCGCGAAGCGGGTGGGCAGGCTCACGTCGTCCGCGTCCATCCGGGCCACCACGTCGTGGGCGCACGCGGCCAGCCCGGCCTGCAACGCGCGGGCGAGGCCCACGTTGGTCTGAAGCGCCACCAGCCGGACGGTCGAACCCTGCTCGACGACGTCCAGCACCCGTTGCAGCGCAGACGATACCGGCCCGTCGCGGACGATGACGAGCTCGTCGGGGGCCAGCGTCTGATCGGTCGTGACGCTGGCGACAGCTCGCCTCAGCTGGTCGGCGTCGTCACCGGCCCAGACCGGCAGCAACACCGAGAACGGCGGCAGGTCGCCCGTCGGCAGCGGGGGCGTCGCGGTGATGCGCCCCGCCGCACCGAGGTCACGCTGGGCCGCGACCTCGACCGCGAGGACGTCGGCGGCGACGGGGGCCAGGTCGCCGAGGACCTCGGCCGTCGGACGGGGAGCCCGGGTGGCTTCGAGCAGACCCCGGACCCCGGAGCGCAGGAGAAGACCGCGGTGCCGCGACCGGGCGATGGTGCGGCCCCAGCGAACCGCCGTCGCACCGCCGAAGAGCACGGTGTCGCGGGCCCCCAACGTGCGGCACCGGGTGAACAGCCAGACCTTGTTGCGCACCTCGAAGCGGAACCGTTCCCCCGGGTCGACGTCGGTGCCGCCGAACACCCTGGTGCGGTGCTCGACCTCGCTGGCCGCGCTCGTGAGGCCGCGGCGGTGGCGCAGCAACCGCGTGGTGAACTCGAAGTCGTCGTTCCAGAGGAAGAAGGCCGCGGTCGGCAACCCCTCGGCGCGCACCACGTCGGCATCGAGGAGGACACCGACAAATGACGCCGAGCGGACCGGCACCCCGCCCGCTGCCCGTGCGAGCGCCCATTCGGTGCTGCTCGCACCCGGTCGCGGTCGCGGCGAGTTCATCGGGTGCTCGCGTCCGTCGGTCCAGACCACCCTGCTGGCCACGAGCGCCGGCGCACCCTGCGGGCCGGTGGCCGCGGTGCGGGCGGCGAGCGCCGCCTCCAGGGCACCCGGGCGCGGGACGGTGTCGTCGTCCATCAGCCAGAGCAGGTCGGCGTCGTGGCGGGCCAGCGCGCGGGCGGCACCGGCCGCGAAACCCCCCGCCCCCCCGGTGTTGCGGCCCAGGCGCACGAGGTCGATCGGCACGTCATGGCGCCCGCTCCACTCCCGCACGGCCGCAGAACTGTCGTCGGTGGAGGCGTTGTCGACGACGACGACGACCTCGGGGAGTCTGGTCTGCGCCGCCAGCGCGTCGAGGCCGGCCAGCAGCAGGTCCCGCCGCTCGTAGGCGACGAGGACCACGACGACCCGCTCGACCAGGGTGGCCGCCTCGGCAGGGGTGGTCGTGGGGTGCACCCCAGCAGGGTGCCAGTACGGAGGCTGCACAGCGGTCATCGCACGGCCGCGAACTGCGCGTCGCAGGTCTGGATCCGGTACAACGTGGCCCCGCCACCGCTGGCGACGGGCACGAACCCCGGCAACCCTGCGAGCGGGCGAAACCCCGGGAAACCCCCCGGGACGAGGATGGGCGGATCCCAGATCGGGCCGTCGTCGAGCACGAAGCGGACGCGGGTGGCGGCCAGCGCCGCGCATACTGCGGGGTCCGTCGCGATGTCCTGCAAGTGGTCGGCGATGACGAACGCGGCCGCCGGGTAGTCACCGGAGAAGTGCGGGAAGAGGACCGGGACCCCGGAGAGGGCGTACGCGAAACTGCTCCCGTCCCAGGGTGTCCCCGCGACGACGTCACCGTCGGGGACGTAGCGGCGCAACGACTCCAGGAACCGCTGCTCGTCCTGCGCCACGAACGACACGGGGGCGACCTCGGCCGCCCGGGCGTTGGTCAACCCGAGCTGACTGGCGTTGCCACGCACCTGCGGCACGGCGATCAGGAGCGCAGTGATCGTGACGAGTGCCACCCGCAGGCGCCGGCGGGCCAGGAGTCCACCGAGGGTGCAGACCCCCAGGACGGCCAACGCCGAGCCGGTGAGCGGGACGGCGGACGCGAGCCGGAAGCGGTCGTTGTACCAGAACCCCGTCAGCTGCCGGCTGAGCGCGGCGTCCGTCCCGGCGGCCACGACGTCGAGGCCCACGAGCAGCACGTGCCCGACCAACAACCAACGCCACCGGGTGCTGCGGGCGGCGACGACGGCCCCGATCAGGACGAGGACCGCGACGGCGAGGCTGCCCCCGGCCCCCGCGGGTGCAGCGAGGACGTCCTCGAACACCGCCTGTCCGAGGCTGCGGGTGGCCGGCCAGTCGAAGCGACGCACCGAGGCGAGGTGCGGCCAGGCCACGACCAGGGCACCGACGGCGCCGAGGACGGCGAGGGCGCTCACGACGACGGCGACGACCTGCGCTCGCCTGCGCCGCCACGGGATCACCGCGGTCGGCAACGCACTGACCAGCAGCAGGGCGCCCGCGAGCGGGGCGAGCAGGAAGACGGCCCCGGGGTGCGCCAGCGCCGCCCCGACCGTCGCGACGACGGCACCGAGCAGGGCGCGGGCGCGGTCCACCAGCGCTGCGCCCGGCAGGAACGCGACGACGAGCAGGGCCAGCGTGGGCGCGACGAGCGCGGTCCCCAGGGCCTGCGGCCACAACACACCCCACCGGTCGATCAGCCACGGGAAGGCGACGAACCCCTGGCTGAGGACGGCCGCCGCGAAGACCGCGGGAGCCTTCGGCCCGACGAGCGCCCGCACCAGCCCGGCGCAGCCCAGCGGCCAGACGAAGCCCGCGAGCACCCAGACGACCGCGTTGGCGGACACCACGGGTGAGGCGCCGAAATGCGCGATCAGCGCCGTGAGGCCGTGCCAGGCCGCCGGGTAGAAACCGGCGGCATCCGGCGACGTCATCCGCTGGACGTGCAACGGCGACGCGTCACCGGTGTCGAGGATCCAGCGCACGGCGTTGAGCTGGAAGAGCGCATCCCACGTCTGCGACACCATGTCGGGGCGCCCGAGACCGCGTCGGACGCTGAGCATTGCGAGGACCGCGGCCACCAGCACCCCGGTGAGACCCGCCAGCAGCGTCGGCCCCTCACGCGGTCGCTGTTCTGGCACCGGGGGGCGATCCGGCGGGACCCGATCCGGCGGTAACCGATCCGGCAGAAACCGGTCAAGCACCCGGGAGGCGACACCCGCGAGCAGACACGAGGCGAACGTCACGACGAGGACGGGCAGCACGCCCCAGGACAGTCCCACGACGGGGGCGGCGAGCGCCGCGATCCCGATGATCGCCACGCTCAGCGCGGGCGCGACCGCGGGCAGCACGATCCCCCGAAACCGCAGGCAGGCCCCGAGGAGAAGGCCCGGGACGAACACGACGGCGACCCCGAGGAGCTGGGTGGGGACCACATCGGCCCACGTCACCACCCCCATCTCACGACACCCACGTCACTGCACATCGGCTACCCCTGCACGACGGAGAGGACCGCCGTGGCCGCCCGCTCGGCCGCGGCCGCGAGCGAGCCGTGTTCCTCGGCCCAGCCCCGCAGCTGCGCACGGCGGCCGGCGTCCGGGCGGGTCCAGGTACGCAACGCCGCCGCGACGGCAGCGACGTCGTGGTCGACGACCTCACCGAGGGCCGACCCGAGGACGACGTCACGTCCGCTCCCGACGCCGGCGAAGAGGACCGGGGTGCCGCAGGCGGTCGCCGCGGCGATCTTGGTGGGGGCCATCAGGTCGTAACCCGACCCCGGGACGAGCGAGGCGAGCGCCACATCGGCCGCGCCGAGCAACCGGGCGGCCTCGGCGGGCTGCACCGTGCCGGGCAGCTCGACGGCTCCCGGTGCGAGCTCGGCCGCGAGTGCTCGCAACCGGGGGGCCTCGACTCCCGCGCCGAGCATGGTCAGTCGGGCGTCGGGGTCGGTGCGGGCCAGTTCGGCGAAGGCGCGGACGAACACCTCTGCGCCCTGCCACTGCGACATCGTCCCGCTGTAGACGGCACGCAGCCCCGGGCGCGGCGACAGCTCCCGGGCGGGGCGGAAGACCTCGACGTCCACCCCGTTACCCACGACGTGCACGCGGTGTTCGTCGACACCCATGCCCACGACCTCCGCAGCCATGCCTGGGGTCACGGCCAGCACCGCGGCCGCACCCCGCAGCGAGACCGCCTCCGCGAGGCGCACCGCCGCGAGCACCGGACGCGGGGCCCCCACGGCCATCGCTCCCAGGGACCAGACGTCGGGGACGTAGGAGACGTAGGGCACCCCGCGCAACCCCGAGGTCAACCGAGTGGCGAGGCCCGTGGTGGGTGGTGGCTCGTGGACGACGACATCGGGACGGCGACCCAGCAGCAACCGCGCCGTGAGCGGGACGTCGAAGCTGAGGTAGGAGAGGTAGCCGCGCACGACGCCGTCATCGTCGCGGAGGACAGCGGCGCGGCGGGTCCTGACCCCGCTGTCGTGCGGTGCCTCGGCGCTGTGCGGTGCGGGAGTGGTGGTCAACACCTCCACCTCGGCCCCTGCGGCGACGAGCGCACGGGCCAGGGCGCGCAGTCTGAAAGAAGCGGCACCCACGTCCGGTGGGTAGGTCCGCGTGGCGATGCGGACCAAGGGCGACACGGGCAGTGACCCTACCCACCCTCCCCGGCCCCACCCTCAACGGCACGTTGTCACGTCGGGAGCCATCAACGCGCACGACGTGACAACGTGCCGACGAAGAGGGGGTGGGGCGGGCCGGTCAGGACAACCCGGACAACTCCGCCTGCACGGCGAACTCGGGGACCCGGGAGACGACCTCGTCGAACGTCCCGACGTCGCGCACCCGCCCGCCCTCCAGCAGCACCACAGCGTCGCAGTCGCGAACCGTCGCGAGGCGGTGCGCCACCACGAGCACCGTCACGTCCGCACGCAGGGCAGCGACCGTCGCGGTCACCGCAGCCTCCGTCGACGCGTCCAACGCGCTCGTCGCCTCGTCCAGGACGAGCACGCGAGGGCGGGCGTAGAGCGCGCGGGCGATCCCGAGGCGCTGGCGTTGACCCCCGGACAACCGCAGACCCCGCTCCCCCACCGGCGTCCGCACACCCTTGGGCAGGGCGGCCACCACGTCCAGCAGCTGAGCGGCCGCCAGGACCTCCTCGACCCGGACGAGGTCGACGTCCTCGTCGCGCCAGCTCAACGCCACGTTGCGGGCCACGTCGGAGTCGAGCAGGGCCACCTCCTGCGGTACGTAACCGATCCGGCCACGCCAGGCGGCCTCCACCTCGGCGTAGGGCCGGCCACCGACGAGCAATCGCCCCGCCGACGGTTGCAACAACCCCAGGACGACGTCGACGAGCGTCGACTTCCCCGACCCCGAGCGACCCACGACCGCGACCCGTGACCCCGCGGGCACGATCACGTCGACGGCGTCCAGCGCGGGGACGGAGCTGCCCGGGTAGGTGAACGAGACCCCCTCCAACCGGATCTCGACGGCACCCGGCCCGAGCAGACCCGCGACGTCGGCGGATTCGTCGGGGGTGGCGAACCGGGCGGGCGGCGCGTCGGCAGCGCCCGTCTCGCGCAGCGCCTCGAGAACTTCCTGGGCGTTGGGTTCGTGGGCGTGCATCGTCGCGAACACCGACTGCAACCGGGTCAGGCAGGGCACGACGCGGAACCCGGCCACGGCGAAGAGCCCGATGGCCGAGACCGCCTCCGTCACACCCTGGGTGAGCACCGCGACCCCCCCGACGACGAGGAACCCGCCGAGCAGTGCCGCCTCCAGGACGAAGCGCGGACCCACCGAGTAGAAGAACGCCATGCCCCGGGCCCGGGCGCTGCGCGAACGCACGTCACGCGCGACCCCGGCCAATTGTTCACCACGCCCGCGCAGGGTGATCTCCTTCGTGGTGGCGAAGGACTCCTGCACGAGGCGGATGGTGTCGACGCTCGCCGCGGTGGCCGTCCGCCCCGCGACCGCGGCGCGTTTGGCGATGACGGAGTAGAGCAGCACCGCCACCAGCCCGAAGTAGACCGCCGCCACGATCGCGGTCTGCCAGGCCGCGACGAGCAGGACGACACCGACGGCCGCCAGGGAGGCCACCTCGGCGACGAGGCTGGAGAACGGCATGAGGAACCCGTTGAACGCCTGGTTCAGCGACTCGTCGACCGTGCGCACCGCGCGCGCCGAGGAGGCCCGCAGCCGGTAGGCCCAGGACGCCGACAGGTAGGCCCGCACGAGCCGGTCGGCCACGTCGACCTCGTGCTGGGCGAAGCGCACGACTCCCCAGCGCACCAGGGCCAGCTGCGTCAACGACTTCACGACCAGCAGCAGGCTCGCGACGCAGATGAGGACGATCAGCTGCGTGGTGCTGATCTCGCGCCCCACCCCCGGGATCGCGACCGCCAGCCGTCCACCCCCGCTCACGGCCGCGGGCAGCAGCAGGGCGAGCAACCCGAGGGCGACGACGTCGAAGACGCTCAGCAGGGCCTGCGCGGTGCAGTAGGCCGCGATGAACCGGGAACTGCCGGCGGGCAGCAAGGCCAGCAGCGCCCGCACGGTCGAGAGCAGGGACTTCACGCGGGGCACCTCGAAGTGGTGGACACCTCCGCATCCTCGCCGACGACGGGCGACCCGCCCGCCCCGCCACCGGCACGTCCCGGGCGTGGCGGCGGCCAGCGCGCCGACGAGCGGTCATGATGGAAGGCGTCGTGACCAGTTCGACGAGCAACCAGGACCCCGCCGTGAGCACGCCGAGCGGGGGTCTTGTCGCGCGCACCGACGATGACCAGGGCTTCCCGGAGGTGAACGGTCGGACTATCCCCGCGGCCGGTGACCGGACCTTCCCCGCGGCCGGTGACCGAAATTTCCCCGAGGCGGGTGACCGGACTATCCCCGAGGCGGGTGACCGAAATTTCCCCGAGGCGGGTGTCCGGGGCTTCCCCGAGACCTGGGTCGTCGTGCCGTTGTTCTGCGAGGCGCAGGTCATCGGCGCGGTCGTCGCGGGTCTGCGCCGGAGGTTCGACAACGTGGTCTGTGTCGACGACGGCAGTACCGACGATTCCGCCGAGGTGGCCCGCGCGGCGGGGGCCGTCGTGGTGCGTCACGCCGTCAACCTCGGGCAGGGCGCCGCACTGCAGACCGGCCTCGCGTACGCGCTGCGCGACGAACGCACCCGATCGGTGGTGACCTTCGACGCCGACGGCCAGCACCGGGTCGAGGACGCTGCCGAGATGGTCGCGCGCCTGCACGTCGAAGGCCTCGACGCACTTTTCGGTTCCCGCTTCCTCGACGGGCGCACCGACCTCGACCGGGTACGCCGCCTGGTGTTGCGGGCTGCCGTCGTCTACACCAACCGCACCACGGGCGTGCGCCTGACGGACGCGCACAACGGGTTGCGGGTGTTGTCGCGCCACGGCGCGGCGACGCTGCGCATCACCCACAACCGGATGACGCACGCGAGCGAGATCGTCGCCCAGGTGGGCCGCGGCCGGCTGCGCTGGGCGGAGCATCCGGTACACATCCTCTACACCGACTACTCCCGCTCCAAGGGCCAGTCACTGCTGAACAGCATCAACATCCTTGTCGAATCACTGCTGGGTTGAGTCCCGGTCGTCGCGAGGACCAGGAGAGAGGGAGCTGACGTGCTGGCCATCCAGGTGCTGCTCATCGTCGTGGTGCTCGTCGTGGGTGCGGTGCTCGTGCGCAGC